>JBDTTS010000035.1:0-12984 GCA_039930525.1 Actinomycetes bacterium
GCCCAACTCCGCGCGAACGTGGCCAGGGCGCGTCCCGAGCTCGACGCTGACGCCCTGAACAACCTCACGCAAGAGGCTATGCGCTCGTACCTGCGGTACTGGAAAGAGGCATTTCGCCTGCCGCAGTGGTCGGCTGCTGAGATTCGCGCGCGACTTGTCGCCTCGCATGCAGAGCGGATCTTCGACCCTCTCGCGTCCGGGCAGGGCGTCGTTGCGGTTCTGGGCCACTTCGGCAACTGGGATCACGCCGGAGCCTGGGTAACCACCCAAGGAACCCGCTTCACGACCGTTGCCGAGCGGCTCAAGCCGGAGTCACTGTACGACCGGTTCGTGGCGTACCGCGAGTCTTTGGGTATGGAAGTCCTGCCGCTCACCGGCGGCCCAGACGTCACCTCGCTGCTGCAGAAGCGACTTCGGGCTGGCGGTCTCGTCGCCCTGCTCGCCGACCGTGACCTCAGCGACTCGGGGCTCGAGGTCGACCTGCTCGGCGAGCCGGCTCGACTGCCGGCAGGCCCGGCGCTGCTCGCCCTGCGCACCGACTCGGTCCTGCTGCCGGTCGTTTCGTACTACGACCGTGACCACACGCGTTTAGAGTTTCGGACGCCGCTGACATCGGCCGAGCCCCGGATCCGGGACGCGGTCCTCGACCTCACCCAGCAGTGGGCCGACGTCTGTGGTGACGCCGCACGTCACCACAGCCGCGACTGGCACATGTTGCAGCCGGTCTGGTCAGCCGACCAGAACCGAGGTGGACAATGAAGGTCGGCATCGTCTGTCCCTACGACTGGAACGTTCCTAGTGGCGTGGCCATCCACGTGCACGACCTGGCCGAGGCCCTGATCGGCCTGGGCCTCGAGGTCGAGGTGCTTGCTCCTGGCGAGGAAAGCGACGACATCGCCGACTACGTCACGATCGCCGGCCGGTCGCTGCCGGTTCCGTACAACGGTTCGGTAGCCCGCGTCTCGTTCGGCCCCCGGTCGGCGTCGCGTGTTCGCAAATGGATCAGAGAAGGCGACTTCGACGTCCTACACGTCCACTCGCCCGTCACACCGAGTCTGGGCATGATGGCTTGCTGGTCAGCGCTCGGTCCCATCGTGGCCACGTTCCACGCCGCGATCGACGGACGGTCGCGCATGATGAGCGGCGGGGCCTGGATCCTGCAGGCCACGCTCGAGAAGGTGCGGGCTCGGATCGCCGTCAGCGAAGAGGCACGGCGCACGGTGGTCGAGCACCTCGGCGGCGACGCCGTGCTGGTGCCGAACGGGGTCGACGCACAGCGTTTCGCGGTGGCCATGCCACGACCGGAGTGGTCGGGTCGGGGCACCATCGCGTTCCTGGGCCGCGTCGACGAGTCGCGCAAGGGGCTGCAGGTTCTGCTGGAGGCGCTCCCTGCCATCGCCGACGCTCATCCCTCAGCGCGGCTGCTGGTCGCCGGCCCCGGCGAGACCGACGCCGTGCATGCGCTCCCCGACGACCTTAGGCAGCGCGTTGAGCTTCTCGGCCGCGTCAGCGAAGCCGACAAGGCCGCGCTGCTGTCGTCGGTCGATCTCTACGTTGCGCCGCACATCGGCGGCGAGAGCTTTGGCATCGTCCTGCTGGAAGCGATGGCCGCGGGCAGCCCGGTGCTCGCCAGCGACCTGCCGGCCTTTCGCGACGTCCTCGATGGGGGCCGGTGCGGAGCGCTCTTCCGGACGGGCGACGCCGGAGCGCTAGCCAGAGCGGCCGCCGACCTGTTGGCTGACGCGCCTCGACGCGAGCGGCTGGCCGCAGCCGGTGCCGGACGAGCAGCTGAGTTCGACTGGGGCCGAGTCGCCCGGCAGGTCATGGCGGTCTACGAGACGGTGGGAGCGCAGGGCGAGAAGGTCCGCGAAGACGATCGTCAGGGCCCCGGCATGTTCGCCGGCCGACTGCGGTGGCGTCCGAGCGCCGATCCTGGCGACCCGGCTGACAGTCCTGGCGCCTCACCGCCGGAAGTGGCCGGGACTGGTGGTCACCCGCCTGATGGTGGCAGTCCCCGTCGCGAGGGCAGCAGCAGATGAGCGGCTGGGAGTGGGTCCTTCTTCTCCTTGTACTGCCGCTGCTGTTTCTCGCGCTCTACATCCGCGGGCTGGCTGCGCGATTGGACCGCCTGCACCTCCGCGTCGAGGCGTCAGAAGCGGTTCTTGATGCCCGACTCGAGCGCCGAGCAGCCCTGACCAAAGAGGTGGCCCTGGAAGTTGGACTCGATCCGGCCAGCGCGGTGTTGTTGCTGGACGCCGCGTCGGCCGCACAGCACAGCGAACGCTCGGCGGAGGCAAGAGCGATCGCGGAGAGCGACCTGAGCGCCGCGCTTCGTGCGGTGTTTGCCGATGACGAGTCGGTCACCGACCTGGCTGACGACCCTGAGTCACGGGCGTCCTTGACCGACCTCGCCGAGGTCTGTGTGGGAGCGGCGCTGGCCCGGCGCTTTGCTAACGATGCGGTCCGGGCAGCGATCGCCGTCCGTCGCCGCGGAATCGTCCGTGCCCTGCATCTGGCTGGCCACGCCGATTGGCCGCAGAACCGAGATCTCGATGACGCCCCGCCGGAGGCCCTGTCACGTTTCGCTCTGGACTCCGCTTAGCCTTAGGACATGACGTCTGTTCGGGGAACCCTCGTCGGCCTTGCCCTCTCACTAGCCCTTTCCGCTTCGGTCCTCGCCGCGTGCAGCTCCGGTGACGAGACTGCGGCCCCGACGACCAGCCCCACACCGAGCCCCACCGCCACGGTCGAGCCTCCGCCGCCCACCACCTTGTTTTCCGGACGCCGTGGCGATGATGGTGAGGTGTTGGCGGTGAAGTTCGACAACACCGTCAACAGCCACCCGCATGCCGGTCTGATGGCCGCCGATGTGGTGTATCTCGAAGAGGTCGAGTACGGGCTCACTCGCATGATGGGTATCTTCTCGTCGAGATACCCCAAGGTGCTCGGACCCGTGCGGAGCGCCCGGGAGAGCGACCTGGGAATCCTCGAGCAGTACGGAAAAGTTGCCTTCGCCTTCAGCGGAGCCAATCCCAAGATCCTCGGCGAGATCGCTTCTGCCCCGCTCTATCCGCTCAGCAACGATGAAGGCGTTGCCGGCTACAGCCGCAGTCCTGACCGCAGTCCACCCTGGGACCTGTTCGCCGACCCCCGGCAGTTGTTGAAGGAGGCGCCCAAAGCCACCGAGGCCGATGACATCGGCTTCGTCTTCGACGACGCCCCGCCAGCCGGCGGGAAGAACGTTGACGGGTTCACCGCCTTTTGGCCCAGCGCGCAAGCCAGGTTTGAGTGGTCGAAGTCCGAAGATCGCTGGTTGCTCTCGATGGACGGGCAGGCGGCCATGACGACCGAAGGCCCGCAGCTTGGAGGCACCACCGTCATCATTCAACGGGTCGACGTCTATCCCTCGGCCCTGGTCGACACGCACGGTGCGGCGACACCCACGACAGAGACCGTTGGCAAGGGCGAGGCGTGGATGTTCCGCGACGGCAAAGTGTGGCCGATCACCTGGTCGCGTCCGAAAGCGAGTGACGGCACCACCTGGAAGTACAAGGGGTCACAGGTGGCCTTCGACCCAGGCCAGGTGTGGATCTTGCTCCTCGACGACGACCGGCGTCCACAGATTCGCTGAGGGGTCTCCTCCGCCAAGGCGTAAATCCGGGCGGGGCCGTTCCGCTGCGGCGCATATCCGCTGAGGCAGTATGGGCGTAGGCCCCGTACGATGGGGGAGCATCGTCGCGCCAGGGGCTGTCCTTGGTCGGCGTCCACTTAACCGTCCGAGTGAGGTCCTCCGTGTCCGCGAATACGTCCGCGAATGTGTCACCCGACGCCGAAAGCGCTCCCGAGATCGGTACGTCCCGCGTGAAGCGGGGGATGGCCGAGATGCTCAAGGGCGGCGTGATCATGGACGTCGTCACACCCGACCAGGCCAAGATCGCTGAGGACGCAGGCGCGGTTGCGGTCATGGCTCTCGAGCGTGTCCCAGCCGACATCCGCAAAGACGGCGGAGTGGCCCGCATGTCCGACCCCGACATGATCGACGGCATCATCGAGGCGGTCTCGATCCCCGTCATGGCCAAGGCCCGTATCGGGCACTTTGTCGAAGCACAGGTGCTGCAGTCGCTCGGCGTCGACTACATCGACGAGTCCGAGGTGCTGACCCCCGCAGACGAGAAGCTGCACATTGACAAGTGGCAGTTCACGGTGCCATTCGTCTGCGGAGCCACGAACCTCGGTGAGGCGCTTCGCCGGATCGCTGAAGGCGCCGCCATGATCCGGTCCAAAGGAGAGGCGGGCACCGGCAACGTGGTCGAAGCGACGCGCCACATGCGTCAGATGCTCGGCGATATCCGCAGAATCCAGGGATTGGGGACCGAGGAGCTCTTCCACACTGCCAAGGAGTTAGGCGCGCCGTACGACCTCGTCCGCGAGGTGCACGAGGCCGGCAAGCTTCCCGTCGTCATGTTCACCGCTGGTGGGCTGGCGACGCCGGCTGACGCGGCGATGATGATGCAGCTGGGTGCCGAGGGCGTATTCGTCGGCTCCGGAATCTTCAAGTCGGGCGACCCGGCCAAACGCGCGCACGCGATCGTCCAGGCAACCCTGCACTACGACAACCCTGATGTCATCGCCAAGGTGTCACGCGGCCTCGGAGAAGCGATGGTCGGGATCAACATCGACACACTGCCCGAGACCGAGCGCTACGCCGGGCGAGGATGGTAGCGGCTGCTGCCGCCACCGACGCCCGCGCAGCCGGAGACGGAAAGCACGCAGCTCACACGTCGTCAGCCTCCCCGGCTGCGCGTGATAGTTCGTCAGCCGAGCGGCCCCTGATTGGGGTGCTCGCTCTTCAGGGTGACGTGCGCGAGCACCAACAGGTTCTTGAGCTCTGCGGTGCTAGCACCCGGCGGGTTCGCAGTGCCGATGACCTCGCGGCAATCGATGGGCTAGTCATCCCAGGTGGTGAGTCAACGACAATGAGCAAGCTCGCCGTCGACTTTGCGATGATCGAACCGCTGCGCGCCGCTCGGGCAGCAGGACTGCCGATGTACGGCTCGTGCGCCGGCATGATCATGCTTGCGGATCGGCTCGTCGGCGGTCGGCCCGACCAGCAGACCATCGGCGGGATCGATATGGTGGTACGTCGTAACGCCTTCGGGCGTCAGATCGATTCGTTCGAGGCCAATCTCACGATGTCCATCGTTGAAGGTGCTCCGGTCAAAGCGGTGTTCATCAGGGCACCCTGGGTCGAGTCCGTCGGTGCGGGAGTCGAGGTGCTGGGGAGAGTCGAGTCTGAGGGCGCCGAGACTGACCCCGCCGAGACTGACCCCGCCGGTAGGATCGTCGCCGTGCGACAAGGCGGCCTGCTGGCCACCTCGTTTCATCCCGAGCTCACCGGTGACCATCGGATCCACGAGTACTTCGTAGACATGGTGCGTGCCGCCGGCTGAGGCCGACCGCAGCACGTCGAGGAGTCCGACATGTCCGGCCATTCCAAATGGGCCACCACCAAGCACAAGAAGGCCGTCGTCGATGCCAGGCGCGGCAAGCTCTTCGCCAAGCTGATCAAGAACATCGAGGTGGCGGCTCGCACCGGTGGTGGCGACCTGGCCGGAAACCCCACCCTGTATGACGCCATCCAGAAGGCGAAGAAGACCTCGGTTCCCAACGACAACATCGACCGTGCCGTCAAGCGCGGTTCGGGTGTCGAGGCCGGGGGAGCGGACTGGCAGACGATCATGTACGAGGGTTACGGCCCGAGTGGGGTTGCGGTCTTGATCGAATGCCTTACTGATAACCGCAACCGCGCCGCCTCTGAGGTGCGCATCGCGATGACTCGCAACGGCGGGTCGATGGCCGACCCCGGCTCGGTCTCGTATCTCTTTACCCGCAAGGGGATCGTTCTGGTGTCGAAGGCGGGTCACACCGAAGACGACGTTGTGGGCGCCGTGCTCGACGCCAGCGCCGAAGAGGTCAACGACCTCGGTGACGCGTTCGAGGTGGTGAGTGAGCCGACCGACCTCGTTGCGGTCCGAACTGCCCTGCAAGACGCCGGCATCGACTACGAGTCGGCCGAGGCATCGTTTATCCCGAGCGTGACCGTCCCGCTGGACGAGGTCGGCGCTGGCAAGGTCTTCCGCCTGCTCGAGGCGCTCGATGATTCTGACGACGTTCAGAATGTGTGGGCGAACTTCGACGTGTCCGATGAGGTCATGGCGAAGGTCGGCTAGCCGGTCTGCCCTGTCAGATCCGCTCGAAGATCGAGCACCCACAGGGTTTTGTCGTAGCGTTGATCGCCAACGGCAACGAAGTCGGGGAGCCGGCCGTACTCGACGAAACCGCGTGACCGCCACAGCGCCTGCGCGCGGACGTTGTCTGCTCGACAGTCGAGGGTCAGTTGCTCCAGGCCAGCGGTTCGCGCGTCTCCCACGAGATGATCGAGCATCAACCCCCCTAGACCTCGGCCCTGCAAGCTCTGGGCGATGGCCAGGTGCGGCAAGTCAGCGTGGGGCTGGTGGGTGGCACGCCGGTAGCGGAGCCAGTATCCGAATCCACCGATCTGGCCAGCGGATGCTGGAGCAGATGCCTGTGCCACGCGATCGCTACGAGAAGGAGTGCCGTAGACGATGGCGCAGTAAGCGTCTCCGCGACCAGCGGCAACCGCGACAGAGTGCAGAAGCTCGCTGACCTCATCGGCATCTGGTGGTGTGACCCACCCCAGGGCGGCACCGCTCACCACCAGGTCGTCGAGCAATGCCGTCACAGCGACGACGAGCCCAGGGGTGACGGACTCTGAGGTGAGGGGTACCACTTCAGCATGCGACGACATGCGCACATGGTGGCAGGAGACCGAGTGCGCGGGGCCTCGTGCAGGACGCAGGGTGACAGCACGACCGGTGACAGCTGGACGCAGGGTGGCAGGACGACCGGCGGCAGGAACTGCGGCTCAGGGAGATGGTCCGGCGCGCAGTGATGGCTGGGTACTTCTGAGACGTTGACCGTTGGGTCCAAGGAAGTCGAGAGCGCCATTGGCTCCACGCTCGGTCGACATCGGCCGAATCTGCCAGCCGCCCTCATGTACCTGCCGGTGGTGGTAGCGGCAGAGCAGCAACCCGTTCGGCAGGGTCGTCGGGCCGCCCGCCGTCCAGGGCACCAGATGGTGCGCGTCGGTGTACCGCGCCGACCTGTCGCACCCAGGGAACCGACACCCGGCATCTCGGATCGCCAACGCCTGGCGCTGGGGGCCGGTGAATACGCGGACGCTCCTGCCCAGCTCGACGGGGACTCCGGAGGGATCGAGCACGATCCGGCGGACTGCGGCATCGCACGCGAGCCGACCAAGAGTTGGGCCGGTGATCCAGACCGGTGAACGTGACGTCGACGACATCAGCTGCGCGGGTTGGCCGTCGGCGCCTACCAGCGTGTCCAGGGAGACCTGGACCTGAAGCGCGGTGCTGGCTCCAGAGAGTGTGGGCAGCTCGCCGCTCTTGACGGCGGCGGGGACGATCTCAGCGAGACCATCCGCACGACGTTGAGCGGCCGTCCTTCGGTCGTCGGCGCCAGTGGGCACCGCAAAGGGTGCCAGCGCGCTGTTCAGCAGAGCAGCCGACTCTGCATCTAGGACACCTTCGACGGCGTGCATGCCATCGAGCATCGGTGCAACGGTGAGCCAGCGACGTTGGAAGTCGTTTTCTGCCTGCCGCAGCGACCCGTCGGGGTCAATGACCTGCTTCATATGGCGTGCCGTCGTGCGAAGGTCGTCGACGCCAACGTAGGTGGCGATTTGGGTGAGAGTGGATACCGCATCGCGGTGGCTGGATGGGGGGAGAGTGCGAACAGTCCGGGCAATTACCTTGACCTGCTCGAAAGAGAGGCGGTCGGTCGGGCGTCCGGGGAGAAGTCGCTTGAACGGGGGGTCGTCGTCGTCAGAGCCAACATCAGGCTCGGCGCCCTCTGCGTGTTCGGCGGACTGCGAGCTGTCGCACGCCTCGGGTACGAGGTGGCGGAGCGTCGACTGCAGCAGGTCTCGACTGGCTCGAGCGATCCGTACCCGTTCGGCGGCGTCACCGGCCGCCATGCCCAAGGCGCCACGCAACCATGCCTGGGTGGAGGCAGCGGCGTGCAGCACCTCACCGTCGCCGGCGCTGTCGAAGTCGGCGAGCACTGCCGTGAACGTGGCCTCTGCCGCGTCGACGATCTGGCGCAAGCCGACCAGCCACGCAGCCCGCTCTTCTGCTGTTCGTGGGTTGCCGGCTGATCTCGAGTCGACCTTTCGCGCCAGCGACGCCACAGCATCGCGCGGTTCCGCGACGACTGAGGGGACGGCGGGCAGGGGGAGCACGAGACCTCCACGACGGAGCGGCCCATACGGGCGGGGGACATGCCGTGCGGCTCTTGGGTCGTGGTGCCCACGACGGAAGCAGCTGATGCGGCTCACCGGACGAAGGCGGTACTTAGATTCTCAGTGGTTCGATTCACGGCGGTTCAGTGATGGTCATTCACCTGAAGCATTCGAACGTATGTTCGAGTATAGGTGATTGACTTCTGATGCGCAAGCACTTCGCCGGCCAACCGTGTCAGGCGTCGAATGTTCAAACGCCGGCGATCTCAGCGCGCGCCAATGGCACGCCGATGTGTTGACCAAAGTGTTCCCACCCCCAGATCAGCCTCACCAGCCGCCACGACCCGGTCGCGTGTCGCCTCTGCCCTCGCAGACCGTCGGCGGGTAGCGTTCGGTCGAACAGGTGTTCGGTATCGATGGCTCCACATCACGGGCCACCGACAGGAGGCATGGCGTGCGGGTGCTCGGCGTTGATCCTGGTCTGACCCGTTGCGGCTTCGGAGTGGTCGATGGCGCGCCGGGTCGGCGTCTGACCATGGTCGATGTTTCGGTGGCCAGGTCGAGCCCAGATGACCCCCTAGAGCGTCGTCTGCTGGCCATCGAACGTGCTTTTGAGATCGTGCTCGATGCGAGTCAGCCCGATGCCGTTGCTGTCGAACGGGTCTTTAGCCAGCACAACGTGCGCACCGTCATGGGGGTGGCCCAGGTGTCTGGCGTCGTGTTGGCGGCAGCTGCGCGCCGGGGCCTGCCCGTCGCGCTGCACACGCCCAGCGAGGTCAAGGCGGCCGTCACTGGTAGCGGCCGTGCAGACAAGACCCAGGTCGGAGCGATGGTGGCGCGACTGCTCGGGCTCACCGAGGCCCCGAAGCCGGCGGATGCCGCAGACGCGCTGGCGTTGGCGATCTGTCATGTCTGGCGCGGGGCCGCGCAGTCGCGGCTGGTCGACGCGGTCGCTGCGTCGCAGAGCGCCATAGCTGCTCGCCCCGGTCGAGCGTCCCCAGCCAGAGCGGCGTCCAGAGGCGGTGGCACGCAATGATCGCCACCGTTCGCGGGCGGGTCATCGACCTCGGCATCGCCATGTGCGTCATCGAGGTCGGTGGCCTCGGCATCGCCGTTCAGTGCTCGCCCCAGACCGCGTCTGCACTACGACGCGGCGACGAAGCGACCGTCCACACCTCGCTCGTGGTGCGCGAGGACTCGCTCACTTTGTACGGGTTCGCCGACGCCGACGAGCGCGGGGTCTTCGAGGTGCTGCAGACCGTCAGCGGGGTGGGTCCGCGCTTGGCGCAGGCCATGCTCGCCACGCTGCGGCCAGATACCCTGCGTCAGATCGTGGCCAGCGAAGACATCGCGGCCCTGACCCAGGTTCCTGGAGTCGGCAAGAAGGGTGCCCAGCGACTCGTCCTCGAGCTGAAAGACAAGCTTGGAGCGCCGAGTACCGGATCAACTTCGGCTGCCGGAGCTGCGTCCGGCGCGTCGGCCGTCGCCGGCAGCTGGCAGGGGCAGGTGCACGCCGCGCTGGTTGGACTCGGCTGGAGCGCACGCGACGCCGATGCTGCCGTCACGGCTGTGGCTCAAGAGTTCGGTGACGACGCCAGCACCACTGAGATCGCCCTCTTGCTGCGTTCTGCTCTGCAGTCAATGGGTAGCGCGGTGGCTGGCCGATGACCAGCCATGACTCCGACGAGCCGACGTCCGGAGCAGAGTTGGTCGATCCCACTGTCCACGTTGACGAAGGGGCAATCGACGCGGCGCTGCGTCCTCGACATTTGGCCGAGTTCGTCGGGCAGACGCGGGTGCGCGAACAGCTGGGGCTGGTGCTGTCGGCGGCCTACGGCCGAGGCGCGGCGCCAGACCACGTGCTGCTGTCTGGTCCCCCTGGTCTTGGCAAGACCACCCTGGCGATGATCATTGCGGCCGAGATCAACCAGCCGCTCCGTATTTCGAGCGGCCCGGCGATCCAGCACGCCGGCGACCTCGCAGCCGTCCTGTCGTCACTGACCGAGGGTGAGGTGCTCTTTCTCGACGAGATCCACCGCATGGCGCGTCCCGCCGAAGAGATGCTCTACCTCGCTATGGAGGACTTCCGGGTCGACGTCATCGTCGGTAAGGGTCCGGGCGCCACTGCGATCCCGCTCGAGCTGCCGCCGTTCACGTTGGTCGGTGCCACCACGCGTGCTGGCCTGTTGCCTGGCCCGCTGCGAGATCGGTTTGGCTTCACCGCCCACCTCGACTTCTACGACCCCGACGAGCTCACGTCGATTCTCGTCCGGTCGGCTGAGCTCCTCGAGGTGCCGCTGGAAGCCGGCGGAGCGACCGAGATCGCGGGCCGCTCGCGAGGCACGCCGCGAGTGGCCAACCGGTTGCTGCGCCGGGTGCGTGACTTCGCCGAGGTGCGCGGCTCCGGAGTCGTCGACCTCGCCACCGCCAAGGCGGCCCTGACCATTTACGACGTCGACTCGCTGGGGCTCGACCGCCTGGATCGCTCGGTGCTCGAAGCGCTCGTTCGCAAGTTCGGCGGTGGTCCGGTGGGGCTCAGTACCTTGGCCGTTGCCGTCGGCGAAGAGCGCGAGACGGTCGAGGAAGTCGCCGAGCCTTACCTGGTGCGGGCTGGGCTGTTGGCCAGGACGCCACGCGGCCGAATCGCCACGCCGGCTGCCTGGCAGCACCTGGGCGAGGCCCAGCCGACCGCCGGCGCGGCACACGCGTCGCTCTTCGACCCGACCGAGTCGGACGACTCGGCAGGCTAGGGGCTATGGGCTTTCGCGCCTGCGCATAGCGGACGCGGCTGTGCTGCGGTCTCGTGCACCTGACAAGGTGGAGGCCGCGAGTGAGTCCGCTGTTTCCGCTTCCATGACAGGCGTCAGGCTTCGAGGGTTCAAAGGAGGACACCGATGGGCGACGTATTGGTCCTTGCCGTCCTCGCGCTGCCGCTGGTGGGGATCTGGCTGCTCATCCGGGGGCAGCAGCGCCGAGCCCAAGCTTCAGCGACGCTCACCGAAAGCCTCAGGGTGGGATCAGACGTGGTCACGACCAGCGGGCTCTTCGGCACCATCGTCGCGCTGGACGACGCTGAGGCGACGCTGCTGGTGGCTCCGGGGGTCGAATTGAGGTTCGATCGCCGCGCCGTGGGACGCGTCGTCGGAGGCGACACGCCGACCGCTGACTGACCCTGGGGCTCGGAGTCGGCGCTCCGTCAGGGATACTTCGCGTTGCTGAGGTCGCGTCGTGGCGGCCATCACTGGAGAGTCGATGCCGACTCTCCGCGTCTTCAGAACTGAGCCGGAGGAACTTCCGTGGCAACTCCCACCAGTGGGCGACCTGGGCGCGCCCTGTTGGTGCTGTTGGTCATTGCCCTCGCCATGGGCGGGTGGATGGCCTGGCAGAGCGCTACCAAGCCCAAACTCGGCCTCGACCTGCAAGGCGGTACCACCGTCACGCTCGTCCCCGCCCCGGCCCCGGGTGAACAGGGAACGATCACCGACGACTCGATCAACCAAGCCGTCGAGATCATTTCCGCGCGCGTGAACGGCGCCGGGGTCGCCGAGGCTGAGGTCGCGCCGCAAGGACGCGGCGAGCAGGCGGTCATCGTGGTGTCAGTCCCCGGATTGACCGAAGACAAGCTGGTCGAGCAGCTTGGGCAGACTGCTCAGCTGGGATTTCGCCCGGTGATCGACGCACAGCCCAACGTCCCGGCCTCTGCCACGCCCACACCGAGCCCGACTGAGACCGGCAAGAAGAAGAGCAAGAACAACAACGACAATGGCGGCGGTGGCGGGGATGGGTCGCTGCTTCCGAGGGTCGGCCAGGGCGCTATCGCTGGCGACGCCCGTACCGGCAAGAACGACAAGAACGACAAGTCCGGCACGCCGTCGCCGCAAGCAACCGACGCACCGGTGCAGACGCCGGCGCCGATCTCGGCCGGCGGCGTCGACGTCTCGCCCGAGCAGCAGCAGCAGTACGTGGCGCTCGACTGCTCCGATCCCGATCAGCTCAGCGTCGGCTTGAAGTACGCCGACGACGAGCCGGCGATCGCCTGCGACCGGAACGGCGCTGAAAAGTTTCTGTTGGGGCCGGTTGCCGTGCCTGGCACCGACGTTGACACCGCGTCGGCCAACCTGTCCCAGAACACCGCCGGATGGATCGTCAGCCTCGACTTCAACGGCGACGGCACCAAGACGTTTGGCCAGATCACCGCCGAGATGGCTACTCAGCCAGCCGACTCACCAGGCAACCGATTTGCCATCGTTCTCGACGGACTGGTTGTGTCGGCCCCGGGGGTGAACGAGGCGATCCCAGGTGGACAGGCACAGATTTCCGGTCAGTTCACCCAGGAGGAGGCCGCCGACCTGGCCAACGTGCTGAAGTTCGGTGCGCTGCCCCTCACCTTCACCATCGGCGAACGCAACACCATCTCACCGACTTTGGGTGAAGACCAGCTCCAGGCAGGCTTGGTCGCGGGAGCTCTCGGCCTCGTCCTCGTCGTCCTGTACCTGCTCTTCTATTACCGAGCGCTCGCGCTGGTGGCCGTCGCAAGTTTGGTCATCGCCGGGCTTCTGACCTACTCGGCCGTGGTCATCCTCGGCGAGACTCTCAACTTCACCCTGACCTTGGCTGGAGTCGCTGGTCTGATCGTGGCGATC
>JBDTTS010000036.1:0-12935 GCA_039930525.1 Actinomycetes bacterium
TGGTCACCGAATCGTTGACGTTGATCGCCGGAAAGAGCAGTTCTTTGGTCTCGAGCATCTGGTAAAGCCGGTGAACGCCGGTTGTGGTCTCCTCGGTGACGCCACGAATGCCGGACGCGACCTCGGTCCACTTGGCGGGGGACTCGATCAGCGTGCGGTTGAGCAGGCGCAGAACGACCTCGAACTCTTCGCTGTCTGCACTGGCGGGATCGGGCGCTGCACCAGCCTTCTCGAACTCGACGCCCTTGTGAACGAGCATGGTGGCGTCGCCGCCGTCATCGAGGATCATGTTCGGGCCTTCACCGGCTGACTGCCCTGGCCAGGTAAGCGCTTGCTCGGCGCACCACCAGTACTCGTCGAGAGTCTCGCCCTTCCAGGCGAACACCGGAACGCCCGAGGGGGCAGCAGCGGAGCCCGCCACGCCGACCGCGATCGCCGCCGCCGCATGGTCCTGGGTGGAGAAGATATTGCAGCTGGCCCAGCGGACATCGGCCCCGAGCGCCGTGAGGGTCTCGATCAGGACAGCCGTCTGCACCGTCATGTGGAGCGATCCCATGATCCGCGCACCGGCGAGCGGCTGGGTTTCGGCGAACTCGCGGCGAATCGCCATCAGGCCGGGCATCTCGTGCTCAGCCAGGCGGATCTCTTTACGTCCGAACTCTGCAAGAGCAAGGTCGGCGACCTTGAAGTCACCGGGTTCGAGAACACGAGCGGACATGGGGGCTGGAAGCGTAGGAGCAGTCACGGGATCAAGAGTACAAGGGCCAACCGCTAACGGCATCACAGCGCCCACGCCGTCACGGGCCCAGACCATTACGGGACGGTGGGCGAGCCCTCGCCGACCCTGAACACGTCCGGTTCGAGGTAGATCACCATCGGGACCGGCACCGCAGCCCGGATGCGCTCCTCGGCGTCGTTGATCGCCTTCGCCACCTCCGCGACCGAGTCTCCTGGCGAGAGCGAAAGCGAGACCTTGGCCGCGACCAACAGTTCTTCCGGCCCGAGGAAGAGCGTCCTCATGTGCACTAGGCGCTCGATGTCGGCCCCCTCAAGCAGTGCCGCACGGATGGCAGCGACATCGCTCGGCAACGCCCCCTCACCCAGCAGCAGGCTCTTCGTCTCGGCCCCCAGGACGACGGCGATCACAATCAGCAAGGTGCCGATGGCGATCGTTCCCAGCCCGTCCCACACGACGTTGCCCGTGACCGCGGTCAAGCCAACCCCACAAAGAGCCAGCACCAGACCGATCAGAGCTCCGACATCTTCGAGCAGCACCACCGGCAGCTCAGGTGCTTTCGCGCGTCGGACGAACTGCACCCACGACAGACCGTGCCGCACCTTGTTCGACTCGACCACAGCGGTCCTCAACGAGAAGCCCTCGAGGACGATCGCGATCAGCAGAACCACGATCGGCACGATGATGTTGGTGAGCTCTTCGGGGTGGCGGACCTTGTGGACACCCTCGTACAGCGAGAACAGCCCGCCGACCGCGAAGAGCACGATCGACACCACGAAGGCATAGAGGTATCGCTCTCGACCGTAACCGAAGGGGTGCTCGGGAGTGGCTGCCCGTTTCGAACGTCGACCTCCGATGAGCAACAGCATCTGGTTGCCAGAGTCGGCGACCGAGTGCACCGACTCGGCGAGCATCGATGACGAGCCGGACACCAAGAAGGCGAAGAACTTGGTGATCGCGATGCCGAGGTTCGCGACCATTGCCGCCAGGATCGCCCGCGTGCCGCCCTCAACGCTCATGGGCTGGTCTGTCTGGCCTGAACGCGAGACTTCAAGATCTCGATCGGCGGAATCGGCGTAGGGTCGACTCCCCCCAGGATGCCGAGATACACACTGGCGAAGTCACCGATCGCGCACAGACTCGCCATGCGCTGTAAGGGGTGGTTCCCCACCGCCGTCAGTCGGCTGACGGCGACGCCCGACTCACTCGCGAGCAACTCCGCCTCGTCGGCCGCGATAGCCACTTGCCACTGCTCCACGGTGTCGCGCAGCAGAACGAGTCGAATCGGCAGGCCAGAAGAACGAGGGGCGGAGAACGTGACGACCTGGTTGTGCAGCGCCTCAGGCAGGACGCCGTTCACAGCCGGGTACTTGGCGTTCTCTGCGAGCTGGCACAGCAGACGGTATGCCGCGATACCGGCGAGGTCGCTGCTCCCCCAGATCATGGGCAACATGCCGAAAAGCTCGTGGGCCAGCTGCTTGGCTGGGTTGTCGCTGTTCGGAACGCTCGGCGCGCATTGCTCGGCCAAGCCGTCCAACAGTTCAGCGACAGCCTCCAGCCGCGTCGCTTCGGCGTCGACGATGCCGAGTGCGTCGGCCGCGACGAGAAGCGGTACCGAGAGGGCCCAGAGGTTGGCACGAGGTGGACGGCCCGGTGGCACGGGAACCCAAGGGATTCCGGCACCGCCCGCAAGATCGACCAGAGGGGAGCCCTCGGCTGCCACAACGACGGTTCGCGCCCCTCGCTCCAACGCAGTCTTGGTGCACGCGATGGTCTCGGCCGTGCGCCCCGAGCTCGAAACGGCGATCACGAGGTCATCGACTCCGACCCATGCCGGCAAGGTCCAACCACGAACCCGCTCGACCGGAACGGGGCACTCGGGTCCAGCAGCTGCCTGCAGCACATGTCCGGCGATCCCCGAGCCGCCCATCCCAGTGACGACCACGGCACGCGGACGGCCACCATCGCCGACGTCGGCCAAGCCGGCCCGTTCACATGCGACGACCGCCTGCCGAACCTGGTCACCCGCAGACGCGACGTCGTCGAGCATGGCGCCGGGGTCGCCGGCTCGAACCGCGCTGATGTCGTCGAGGTCGATTCGCGGTGCTCCCCGGAAAAACTCAGTCACCAGGGCCGGCCTCTTCAACCAAGAGAACCGGGATGCCGTCGCGCACGGGATAGGTCAGCCCGCACTCCTTACCCACGCAGCGAAGCGTCTGCGCGCGGGTGGCGTCCGGCACCGCCGCCAGTTCGGAGCGGCACGCAGGGCAGACGATGATCTCGAGGAGCCGCGGATCAATGGCTGGCCAGCCTGCCTCGCTGCCACTCATGTCGGCACCAGCACCAGCACCAGTCATGCGGCACCGCCACGGATCTGAGCCAGCACCTCATCGCGGACCGACCCAAGAGTTGTGGCCTCTTGAGCCTCAACGTTAAGCCGCAGCAGCGGCTCGGTGTTGCTGGCCCGTACGTTGAACCACCAATCGTCGCCGGCCACCGTGAGGCCGTCGAGCTCATCGATCGTGACGCCATCGCGCGAGGTCCAGCGCCGGCGAATGTCGTCGAGCACCTGGGCCTGGTCGTCGACCGTCGAGTTGATCTCACCGCTGGCGGCGTACCGGTCGTAGGGGGCCAACAGCTCCGACAACGGTGCGCCGCCACTGCCCAAGGCGGCCAGCGTGTGCATGCCGGCCAGCATTCCTGAGTCGGCCCGCCAGAAGTCGCGGAAGTAGAAGTGGCCCGAGTGCTCACCACCGAAGACGGCACCGGTCTCGGCCATGACACCCTTGATGAACGAGTGGCCGACCCGGGTGCGCACAGCCTTCCCCCCCGCCTCAGCGACGACCTCAGGAACGACTCGACTTGTGATCAGGTTGTAGATGACCGTGCCGCCAGGGTCACGGGCCAGTTCTCGGTCAGCGATCAGTGCGGCTAGCACACTGGGCGACACGATGCTGCCGCGCTCATCAACGACAAAGCAGCGGTCGGCGTCGCCGTCGAACGCCAGCCCGATGTCGGCCCGGTTCTCGACCACAGCTGCCTGCAGATCGCGCAAGTTGTCGGGGTCGATCGGGTTGGCTTCGTGGTGGGGAAAGGTGCCGTCGAGCTCGAAGTACAACGGGATGAGGGTCATCGGTAAGCCGGCGAATACAGCTGGTGCGGTCAGACCAGCCATACCGTTTCCGGCGTCGACCACGACGGTCAGTGCGCGAACATCGCTCAAGTCGACCAGCGCGTGAAGATGCGCCACGTACTCGGCAAGCATGTCGCGTTCGCTGATGGTTCCAGCCGCTGACCCAGAGATCTGCACGCCGGATGCCAACGCCTCGCGAATCTGGGCGAGTCCTGTCTCTTCTCCGACCGGAGCAGCTTGAGCCCGACACAGCTTGATGCCGTTGTACTCAGCGGGGTTGTGGCTCGCAGTGAACATCGCGCCCGGAAGGCCCAGGAGTCCAGACGCGCAGTACAGCTGATCAGTGCTGGCGAGACCAATCAAGGTGACATCGACGCCAGCAGCTGCAGCACCTTCAGCAAAAGCTGCGGACAGGGCGGGGGACGTCGGACGCATGTCGTACCCGACAACGACCCCCGGCGCCGCACCCTCAGTCAGCAGGAGCTGCACAAAAGCTGTGCCAACATCACGGCAGATCTTGGCATTGAGTTGGTCGGGCACGATGCCTCGCACGTCGTAAGCCTTGATGATCGACGTCAAAACATCGAGGTCTACCGGGGCCGACCGAGCTCGTTCAACCGTCACAACCCGGGACCCTACCGAGCGGGGAGATGTTGGCTGGCGCCTGGTCAGCTCGGCTTGCGGGTCTTGTCGAGGACACTCGCCACCGGAAGTTCGTGGTGCTGCACGCCACTGGCGTCCACCCACGTCTTGTGCTCACACCGGTGGCACGACACGAACTCCACCGGAGTGCCATCGGTGAGTGTCATAGCGAGGTGGGTGACGCGCTCGCTACCGCACTCACTACACATGACATCGGTGCGGGCACCGGACTGAGTCAGCGATCCGAGCGGAACAGTCATGGGCTGCGACGACGAACGAGCCATGGTCTTCTCCTCCATAGGCGATGTGGGCAGGCACCGGGCGATCGGTACGGGCGGTGGACCGCCAGGCGAGGGTGCTATCGGCACCGGGCCGGGTCGAGGTTGAATTCAGGGAGGTTCCTGACTATTCCGGCAAAAAAGACATACGGCACAACTAGACCTCTGACTCCTCCAACGGAGGGAGTACCCAAAGGTGCCCACGGCGACCGTGCTCCACGGGCGCTGGAGGGGTTGGGAGCGGCGCGGGGCCAACCGGGCGGCCCGCCTCACGGACGGCATTGGCCAGGGCCTCGAGGTCGTCGCTGCTCGGACCGAGCTGGGCCGGATCGGGAGCGAGCCGCACGATCTCCCAGCCTCTGGGGGCGGTGAGCCGCTCACCATGGACCTCACACAAGTCGTAACAGTGCGGTTCTGCATACGTCGCCAGTGGTCCCAGCACCGCTGTGGAGTCGGCATAGACGTAGGTCAACGTCATCACGGCCGTGCGATTGCACGCCGTACGCGAGCAGCGCCTCATAGGACTCACGGCGCGACGCTATCGGTCGACCGCGAGTGACGCGGTCATTTCCGACGCCAGTGCGGCTCGTGTCGCCGTTGGGACCTCGGTCTTCGCCTAGCTTGTCGATCCGACCGTGACGTCGGGAAAAGCTTCTGGGATCTCAGCCAGCAGCCGCGCGGTCGTGAGGGGAAATGACGAGACAAGTGGGCCGCGGGGACCTGCTTCGTCGAGCATACGCACGCCGTACAACGACCCAGCACCCCCTGGAGTGATCACGAGCCCGTAGCTATCGACCTTCTTGCCGTTGATCTTCTTCGAGGGGATCGTCAACACTTTTGTGGCACCCGATGCCAGGGACACTCGCCCCGCCGTCCACTCACGACCAGCCGCAAAGCCTGTGACCACGGCCGTCGCACCGACCTCGGGAGCGCTCAGGATGAGTCGCGTTTGCAAATCTGCGGTCGTGCGGTTGTCAGGCACGACAGCTGCGGCGTCGAGAGGTTCGGCGGCGGCCAGAAACAGCACATCGCCGAAGATTTCTGGATCGGTGAGGTCGACCCGCGCGCCAGCGGTCACTGGAACGTCGGACGACAAGACGATCGCCGCCGGGTCACCTCGCAGGGCCTCAGTCAGGTCGACCGACGCCACGCCCTGCTCAGGCACGTCCAGGACGTCGATGCCCTGTGGCGCGAACGAACCATCCGGGGTGATCACCGCAATGGTGACAACGGCTGCCTCACCTTCAGCGACGACGTCGAGTCTGACGCTTGCCTCACGCCCCCGGGTCACTGCCGGGACGCCTGGCACGACGATGTTGGTCGCAGGTGGTGAGGCGGCCGGGATCCAGTCGGTGCCGCCCGGTTCGAAGCCGTTGGCATCGGTTTCGGTGATGGCAGCAGACAGCCTGCCCACCCGTACTTGGGCATGCACCGCGAGGACCTTCTCACCGGGGGCCACCTCGTCGATGCGCAGATCGACACTCGTGCGCGCACCCACCTGCACACCGCGGGCGGCTGGCGCATCGATGACGCCGCGCCGTCCGTGGATGGTGACGTCGACAGTCGCCGTGGCTGACTCGGGGTTGGTAAGGACCAACACTGCACGCTCACCCACACCGGACGCGGCTCCGACGAACCAGAAGTCATTTCCGGTCGGTTGGCATTGAGTAGAGGCGAGGCCGCGCCCAGGTCCGTCGACGGTGCGTTCGGTCTGAGTCACCGAGAACCCAGGAGCCAGGGATCCCGAGGCCGACCCAGTGATCGAGTCGCGCTCACCGTTGCGCCCGACGTAGGCACCCCGGTCACCTGGTTCGGTCAGACTGATCAGCACTCTCTCGCGCGACAACCGCGGCGAAAGGGTGCGCACAACGCCACTGCCGGATGCCGCCTGATCCACCCCTGGGACCATCGGCGGCGTGGCGGCGGCGATCGCCGACTCGGTGAATCCTTTGCGTGAGCGCAGTCCAGGGCACGCCACCGTCGTCTCGGTGACCGGAGCAATCTTCGGAGTCACCCCGGGCGGCATCGCCCGGGTGGCTGACACTGTGGTCGCGAGCGTCGCAGCACCTGCTACCAGCACCAAGACAAGAAGCATCTGGACACCCGGCCGGCGCCACCAGTTCACGCTCATACCGCTTCCTCGTCTCGACGGGACCGACCAGGCAGCGCCACGACGACGAGGACCACCACAAGGGCCAGCTGAGCCCAGATGAGCGCCCGCCGCCACAGGTCGGCCACCGCCATCGACACCTCTGCCGCGCCGGCACCTGCGACAAAGCGCTGTCCCTGCTCGGACGCCGCGCCCACGGGAAGCTGTCGGACCTGGTCCTCGGTGGTGGCGGTCGCGACCCATCGCTGGTCAGCAAGCTCGGCAAGCTCAAGCAGGCGGTCGCTCGCCGCCGCTGGAACCTCGACCCGGGCCGCCGATGGGTCGCCGTCAACCTGCGAGGCCAACACTTCGCGCCCGTCATTCGGGCTCAGCAGCTGGACGCGCCCCGAGTCACGCTCAACGCGCCACAGTGAAGCGTCGCCCGGATTGGCGATCCTTAGCAGGCCGGGCGCCGAGTCGAGAGCGACCTCAAGGTCGGCATCGACAGGCGGAACGGCGAGGACGTACTGGACACCTCGGGCAACGAGTTCGTCCACCGGCGCAAACCCACGCCCAGAGGCGAGGTCGGACACCACCACGTCCATCGAACTGAGCCGGTCAGCGGCTGGCGCATTCTCGACATCGCCCCACTTTGCGTCTTGATCGCGCAGCACCGTGTAGGCCAGGCGTCCGTCGGCCGGTTCGAGGACGAGGGTGCGGATCTGCTCGGGCAGCTCGGACTGCGCGCGCACGAACGCGGGCAGCGGGTTCGCCGACCCACGATCAAGTGGGTCAGCGGCTCCGCGGCCCAGCCATGAAACTCCCCACACCAACGGACTGAGCACGGCGAGGGTGGCGACAACAGCAAAAGCGGGCTGGCGCCAAGAGAACGTCGCTCTCTGCATCCGCTGGCGACTGCCGCGTGCACCGGTCGCCACCGCGACCAGGCTGGCCCCACACGCAAGGACCAGCACCGACCCGCTCCACACGGCAACCGGCTGGGTGCTCGTAGCCGGCGTCACCGCAATTGCCTCAAGCGTCAGAGCCCAGGCCAGACAGATTCCGAGGACCACGAGGGCAGCTCGCACCGGGGTCACGCGTTGAGCCCTGAGGACCGACACGAGCGTTGCGAGCGCCAAGCCGAGTCCGAACCACCACGGGTTAGACCACCAGCCGCCGGCGTCAAAGAAGAGTGCCTGCCAGGGAGCCTCGGCGTCCCCCACCCACGCGACACCCGGTTCTAACAGCAGCACAGTGGGGTCGGTCACGACGACTGGCCACCACGGGAGCAACAGCACAGGCGGTGCAACCACCAGCGCCACGGCCATCAGTCGCGCTCTGTGCGACGGCACCCACAGCGCCAGCCCGACCGCGACCGCCACCAGCGGCACAAGAAGCGGGGGTGCCAGGGCAAGCATGGCGCCGAGCAGCAACATCGCGACGGCAGTCGCCCTGGCCGAAGGAACGGCGGTTCCGACTCCGACACCGCGCGCAACCGCGACGCCGGCGAGCGGCGCCAAGACACCGACCAGCACCGTCGTCCAGCGACCTTGAGCGGTGGCGGCAAGAAACACCGGGTTGAGCGCATACGCTGCGCCGACCCAGACCCGCAACCGGACGGAGAAGCCAAATGACCGAGTGACCTGGTAGGCCAGCAGGCCGGCTAACGCCGGCCCGACGACAAGGACGATCGGCACGGCCCAGCTGGCATGCCCCAGCAAAGCGGTTGCGATAAGTCCTAGAACAGCCGTGGATGGGTGCGCCATGGTCCCGCTGCCCAAGGACACCGGGTGCCAAGTGGCCGTGTACGCCTGCCACAGATCTGTTGCCCCGGTCGGCACCGGCAAGAGTGCCCCACCGTGCAGCACACCCCCTCGATATAGACCTCGCCATGCCAGGACCTGCACCATCAAGAGGCCGCCAAAAAGGATGACACCAGGTCTGCGGACCCACCGGCCAAGGCGACCCGAGCTCTGGGCAACGAACGAATCCAGGTCGTCCTCGACGGGGCCGGACTCCAAGATGGTGCTCGGCTGCACGTCGGTCTCGACGCTCAGCGACCCAGCCAGGGTCTCGAAGGTCTGGCGCGTCTGTTCACCCGGGGCGGGGAAGAGCGACCGAAGAGTGCGGGCCGGCACCCTCCGGCGCCGGCGCGCGCGGCGCGCATGCCATATCAACCGAGGCCGCAGCAGGACGGTCCAGATCGCGCCCACTTCGGCGGTGGCCTCGCGCGGCGCCTTGCCGAGGACATACCCCAATGCTCGGACCAGTGTCTGCAGCAGCAGCCACAGCCAGCGGAAGATCACGGTGGACCGCCGAGCGTTCGCGAGCAGCGTGTAGAGAGCGCTGGCTCGGTCGATCGCATGGGGATCTCGTGGCCCGTCAGGGCGTCGACCACGCGCCATCGCTTCGGCGTGGTGCACCACTGCATCAGTGGCAACCGACACCCGATGGCCGGCCAGGTTCGCTCGCCAACCGAAATCTATGTCTTCGCGGAAGAACCGCATCGACCGGTCGAGTCCGCCCAGGTCGTCCCAAACCTCGCGCCGCACCAGAAGACCCGCGCTTCCCACCGCCAGCGCATCACGCTGTCCGGCGTACTGCCCCTGGTCCTGCTCGCCGGGCTCGAGGCCGGTGTGCCGTCGGCCCGACCGAGAGATCGACACTCCAGCTTCCAGCAGGCGCCGCGGCTCATCCCAGCCCAAAACCTTCGGCCCCCATACCCCGACCGATGGCTGATCGGTGGCGTTGGCGAGGAGAACGCCCAGCGCTGACGGAGCGGGTGCGCTGTCATCGTGAAGCAACCACCACCACTGCTGCTCCGCCGAATCGACGCCCGCGATTGGCACCGGCGATGCCTCGATCCCCGCATGCACCGCCGCAGCAAACCCCGTATCGGCAGGGAGTGTGACGACTCGATCGACGGCTGGTGAGCCGGCCAGCAGCGCGGGGGTTGCGTCCACTGAACCGGTGTCGACCGCGATGACGGTGTTGGGGGGCGGGTCGAGCGCCTCGAGAGCGGCGAGCGACCGAGGAAGAAAGTCCTCACCGTCGTGGGCAACCAACACCGCGACGACTCGAGGGTCGGCGGGTGTCGCGGAGAGGGGATCGTCCTGGCTCATGATCGGCGTCCCACCCTACGGTGCCAAGAGCCAGGTGCCTCAGTTGCGGTGTGGCGGCTCGCCCCTGGGTCGGTGCCGCCAGATGGTGCCGCTCCGTTGGTCCGCCCGTTGGTGCTAGACGGCTTCCTTCTTCAGCCGCCGGCGCTCACGCTCAGAGAGTCCGCCCCAGATCCCAAAGCGCTCGTCGTGATCGAGTGCGTACTCCAGGCAGTCGCCGCGCACGTCGCACCCAAGGCAGACCTTCTTGGCCTCGCGGGTCGACCCACCCTTCTCCGGAAAGAAGGCCTCCGGGTCAGTCTGGGCACAGAGCGCTCGCTCCTGCCACGACGGCTCAGCGTCCTCACCGTCCTGTACGTCTTGAATGTCTTGCACGTCCATCAGACTGATGGCCTCAGTCACCGTTCCTCCTCGACCCGGGCGTCGCCTAGCACGGAACAGCTAAACGACATGGGTGGAATTACAGGGGTGTCGTTGCCCTCCTGTCAACACTTTCTCTGCTATTCGTTTCACCATCGGGATACGGAAAGTAGTCGCATGACTACGCCACAGCGACATGCTGGCGGTATCTCTGCAGGTCAGCGGGTCGCAGCCACCCTACGAAGCACCCCTCCGGTCTGACTCGACCGTTCGGATCTTTCTTGGCTCACCCCACCGTAGGTGGTGGTCCGCTGGCGGCTCGGACGCTCGATGTCACTGGCCCAGCCGGCAAGTTCGGCCACCGTCATCGCCGAACCGTGTGCGCTCCCGGCCATCCGACTGATCGTCTCCTCCATCAGGGTTCCCCCGAGGTCGTCAGCCCCCGAACGCAGCATGACCTGCGCCCCAGCTCCACCGAGTTTCACCCACGAGACCTGGACGTGATCGACCCGGCCGTGCAGCAACAACCTGGCCGCAGCATGAACGACCCTGGATTCGTCGCGCGACGGTCCAGGTCGACCGATTCCTGCCAAGTACAACGGTGCTGACTGGTGGACAAACGGCAGTGGAACAAACTCGGTGAATCCCTGGGCACCGTGAGCGACCGCGTGATCTTGCACCATGGCCAGAACGCGCAGGTGGGTAAGCCAGTGGTCTGGTCGATCGACATGCCCGAACATCATCGTGCTGCTAGTCCGAAGCCCGAGCAGGTGCGCGTTCTGGACCACGTCGACCCAAGCAGCCGTGGGAAGTTTCCCCTTTGTCAGCACCCAGCGGACCTCGTCGTCCAGGATCTCAGCTGCGGTTCCGGGCAGTGAACCCAGACCTGCATCGGCCAACTCGGCCAGGAAGTCGGCGATCGACACGCCGGCTCGCGCCGCCCCTGAGGCAACCTCCATGGGGCTGAACGCATGCACGTGAAGCTCAGGAAGGGCCTGGCACAAGGCGGAAACCAGGTCGACGTAGTGCGTGGCCGGAAGCTGCGGATCAATCCCTCCTTGCAAACACACCTCTGTGGCACCAAGGTCCCAGGCCTCCGTAGCCCGTCGGACGACCTCTTCGATGGACAACTCGTAGGCGTCGGCGTCCGAGCGACGTTGAGCGAAGGCGCAGAACCGGCATCCGGTGTAGCAAATGTTGGTGAAGTTGATGTTGCGGTTGACCACGAACGTCACGTCGTCACCGACGACGTCTTGGCGCACTGCGTCGGCGAGGCTAGCCACCGCATCGAGATCGGCACCTCGTGCCGTCAGAACGGCCAGCGCCGCCCCCTGGTTCTCTGGCTGCAGGAGGGCCGCGGGATCACGCTCTGCCACCCGGAGCGCATCCCGCACGTCGGCATCGATGGCCGGCAGCCCTGTCTTGGCTACCGGGGTCGTCGGCACCGCGGACGCCGCCGCGGCCACCACGCTCCACGACCCGAAGGCGTGCTCGGCATCTGTTCGCCCTGTTGAACTGCGGCCAACGGCGTCCACCTCACGATGCAGGTCGACGCAGCCACCGTCGGCGAGCTGGCCAGGCTCTTGCCACGGCAGCCCAGTCGGGGAGTCGCCTTGCCTCGCCAAGCCCGACGGCTCGGCCAGCGCGTCAACATGCGGCTGAACCCGTGGGTCGATCCAGCGCTCACCCCGATGCACGTACGACGGATGCACCGTGAGTCGCTCGCGGAGTGTGTACCCGGCGTCGCGTGTCGCCTCGGCCAGCTTCGTGACCTGTGGCCACGGTCGCTCGGGGTTGACGTGGTCTGGAGTCAAGGGACTTACGCCGCCCCAGTCGTCGATACCGGCGGCCACCAGTCGGGGCAGCACCGCGGTGTCCGAGAGGTTGGGCGGCACCTGCACCCGCATCCCGGTGCCCAACAGAACCCGAGCGGTCGCGAGGGTGGCGAGCAGGTCGCCTTCGTCGCTGTCGGCGGCATCGGCCATGGCAGTTTTCGGCTTCGCGCGGAAGTTCTGCACGATCACTTCTTGCACGTGTCCATGTGCCCGATGTGCCGACCGGATCGCCAGCACGCTCTCGGCGCGTTCGTACAGCGTCTCGCCAATCCCGATCAAGATGCCCGTCGTAAACGGGATGGACAGTCGTCCGGCGTTCTCGAGAACCTCGCGCCGAACTGCCGGCTCCTTGTCAGGCGATCCGTAGTGCGGCGCACCAGGCGTCGACCACAGCCGGTCGCTCGTCGTCTCAAGCATCATGCCCATCGATGGCGCGACCGGCTTGAGACGCATCAGTTCGTGCCAAGTCATTACGCCAGGGTTCAGGTGGGGAAGAAGTCCGGTCTCTTCGAGCACAAGAACGGCCATGGCACGCAAATAGTCAAGAGTGCTTGCGTACCCCGCCGCAGCCAACCACTCGCCCGCCTGCGGCCAACGGTCCTCCGGGCGATCCCCCATTGTGAAGAGGGCCTCCTTGCACTGCCGGGCCGCGCCTGCCGAAGCGATGGCCAACACCTCGTCGGGCGACATGAAGGGCGCCGGCACGTCGGCCGGCGCAGCCACGAACGTGCAGTAGTGGCACC
>JBDTTS010000037.1:0-12491 GCA_039930525.1 Actinomycetes bacterium
CCCTACTCAAGACTCCATCGCGGCTGCAACTGACGGCAGTACCCTCGCACACGTAGATCGTTCTGCGACGCACCCGGATGTCAGGGGAGGAAAGAGATGTCTGATACCTCGACCCTGCCCATGCCCCAGGGGCTGGTGACATTCCTTTTTACTGACGTTGTTGGCTCCACCCTCCTCTGGGAGGAGGCACCAGAGGCCATGGCGGCGGCCATGGCCGAGCACGATCGCCTCATCGAGGCCGTCGTTGCTCGGCGCCGTGGACACGTGGTCCGGCCGCGAGGTGAAGGCGATAGCAGATTCGCCGTGTTCTCCCGAGCCAGTGACGCGGTGCTAGCCGCCGTCGACATTCAGCGCACCATCAGAACACAGCCGTGGCCCACACCCCGACCAGTCACGATCCGACTCGCCGTCCACACGGGTGAGGCCGACGTACGCGACGGTGACTACTACGGGCGGGCGGTCAACCGCGCGGCCCGTTTGCGCAGCGTGGGCCACCCTGGACAAATCCTGGTCTCCGGAGCAACCCACGATGTCGCTCAGGACATCGTGGGTTCGGATCTCACCATGCATCCGCTGGGTGCGATCGCACTCGCCGACCTGGAACGCCCAGAGCCGGTGTACCAGGTCGAGCATCCCGGCCTCGAACGCGATTTCCCTCCTTTGCGCACATCCGACCGAAATCGGGTCAGACTCCCTCCACTTCCGGCCGATTTCGTGGGACGCGCCACGGTGCAGAAGGAAATCTCCTCGCTCCTGACGTTCGATGGTCATCGCCTCGTCACACTGACCGGGCCTGGCGGTATTGGCAAAACTCAGCTGGCAGTGGCGACTGCGCGTGCGGTGCGAAGCCACTTTCCCGATGGTGTTGTCTTTGTCTCTCTGGCCGATGTCGGCGACGCAAGTACCGCGTTGTACTCCTTGGCTGCCGCCGCCGAGGTCCGCGAACAGCGCGATGAGCCCCTGGTCAAGACGATCTGCAGGTCACTGTCCTCAGGGCCGGCACTCCTGATTCTGGACAACTGCGAGCAGGTCAGCGGTTTCGACTCGCTGGTCGGCGACCTGCTGCAGGAGGGGACTCAACTCACAGTTCTGGCCACCTCTCGAACCCCGCTTCGCCTCCAGGCGGAGCGGAGATTCCCGGTTCCTCCTCTTGAGATTCCGGATGAGGACGTGGTGGTGGATTCTCCCATGAGAGCGCTGACCTTCTCTGGAATCGACTTCTTCGTGAGGAGGGCGCGAGCGGTCGACCCCGACTTCGCGCTCACCACCGAGGCAGTGCCCGTGGTTGTCGCCATCTGCCGCGGCGTCGAGGGGTCACCACTCGCACTAGAGCTCGCTGCCGCAAGAACTGACGTCCTCAGCTTGGGCGACATCAAAAGGCGCCTCTCCGAGCAACTCACTCTGTTGGCCGACGGGCACTCTGACCTGCCCGAGCGCCAACGCACAGTCCGCTCCACCATTGCATGGAGTACGTCGCTGCTGAATGAGGACGAACGCCGTCTGCTCTTCGCGCTCGGCGAACTCGCCGGCCCCTTCGTGTTGTCCGACGCCGAGGCGATGCATACCGGTAAAGACACGCCGATGACGGTGGCGAGATTGGTGGACTCCAGTCTGGTCCAACGCCTTCGAAGTGGCTCTGGAATTCAGTTCAGGATGGCCGATGCCGTTCGTGAGTTTTGCCGAAATGAGCTCGTTGGCGCTGCGTCACTGGGCGACACTCGCCTGCGACTCTTGCACCACCTGAGTGCCATGCTCGAGCGCGAGGTACCTGCGCTTCAAACGGCTCAAGCTGACTCAGCACTGCAGCAGATCAGACGACGCTACGAGGATGTGCGGTCGCTGGTCACTTGGGCCCTTGAGGGCGACCAGTTGGACGAGGCGGGGCTTCTCCTTTCTCCGGCACGGCGCTATTGGGTGTACGACGGACATCTCGCCGAACCGCTGTCATGGCTGGAGGCGTGGCTGTCCCAGGCATCCCGGCAACACCGCCAACGAGCCCGGGTGATGCTGGCCTCCGGCGTTCTGGCCTATTTGAAAGACGACCCACACCTGGCGACCGATCGCCTGTCAGCCTGTTGCGTCACCCACCCGCCGACGGCAGAAGCGGCGCTTGCAAGTGGATACCTCGGGGCAGTCGCTCTCGGCGAGGGAGACCCCAAAAGAGCGGGAGAGTTGGCGCAAGATTGCGAAGTGTTCGCACGTGCGACCGACAACTACGAGGCGCACTCGCTTGCCCTCTCCCTGCGAGCCGTCATCGCTGCGGTTGCCAACGACACCGCTCGCGAGCGCGAGCTGTACGGTCAACGGCTCGCTCTGGCGCGAAAGCAGGGCGACGGTCGCAGAACTGCTGAGACCCTCAACAACCTTGCTGAAGTGTCCCTTGCTGAAGGGGATGCGGAGTCCGCAGCGTCGTACGCCGAAGCGGCTCTCGTGGCCGCGCACGAGTCTGGGCGAATGGCGACCCGGGATGCTCTCTACACACAGTCCCGGATCGACCTACTGCGCGATGATCCTGCCATCGCCCTGGTTCACGCACGCGAGTCTCTTCAGCTGAGCGTCCATTTGGGTCAACTCTTCGAAACATCGCAGAGCATCGGACTGATCGGTGCCATTGCAGCGGCCCTTGATCAACCCGCGAGGGGTGCAGAGCTGATGGCCGCTGCACTCGACCTGAGAGTTTCAGGTGAAGCGCCCCTCGAGCTCGAGCTGGAACCGGAGTTCGCGCGATACCGCGAAGATGCGGCCTCGCGGCTGGGTCTCGCGGCCTTCGAAGAACTCATGGCCAAAGCCCACTCGATGCCACTTGAGGCTGCCGTTCAGGTTGCTCTGGGGATCCGGCCAACCCGATAGCGACTGTTCTGCAAGGTCTTGACCACCAGGACTACATCGCCGCCCAACAACACGGTCTCGTTGAGACTTTGCGCCCTGGCGACACACGCCCGGGTAGCCGAGGGGCCACCGGCTGAAGCGCAGTCCGGAAGGGATCGGTACTTGGCCCCAGATGTTGCCTTCCGTTGCACCTTGGCAAACTTGGCAACATCTGCTGGATTCGACGACCCCAGGATGGATGCGTCCAGAATCAGACTCAGCACGATGGGTTTTGCGTTCGTCGCAGCGGCATTGGGTGTCTCAATGCGAACTGGATTGCCGAAGCCTCCTGGCTGCGCGCCATTGGTAAGCTCGCGGATCGACACCGTGCGTAGTTTCTTGCCTGGCTTCACCAGCTCAACGGCGGTCGATTGGGGATCGGCCGACGTCGCCCGGATCGTCTCGCAGGCGGACGTGTCGTTGGCGACGGCGCAACTTCCCGGGCTACCATCGGCGAACGCCGACCCTTGACGCACTCGCGCCTCGCTGGTGAAGGTGACATCCGAGCTGAGCACGGTGAGGCGTCCGGTGCGGACGACGATGGTGCCCCGGTCGGCGGACTGGGGATCATTGTCCGAGTAGTCAGCATCGATAACACTGGTGCCCGTGCCCGCCGTCTTTTCGACCTGGCCTGAGTTGGTGAACTCGCTCAGTCCAGATCCGACCTCCGCGAACCCCTGGTAGTAGCCGCGGTCATTTGCCACTGTCAAATGCGGCTGAGGATCGCCCACAAGTCGCTGATTGCGAAACGCGGTGCCGTAGTCAGCCGCAATGTATCCATCGCCAGAGAGCGTGACAGTTCCGTGGTTCTCAATCACCCGGCCGTCTTGCAGGTTCACTCCCCTGCCGCTGATATCAAGCGACGCACCCGGCTCGACCACTGTGGTGCCGGGACTCGCAGAAACCCCAGGGCAGGTTTCTCCTGGATCGCCAGGATTCCCTGAACATCGTCGCGTCGACATGGTGGAAGCACCGTTCGGTGTTGACTCCCAGGTCAAGGTGTCGGTGACCACGAATCTGCCCGCTCCGTAGAGCAGGCCGCGCATCTGCGTGACAGCGCTGGTTGAGTCGTTAACGGTTTGCAGCACGCCGCCGGTATCAACAACCAAGGTGCCCTGGTTGTCGAGCGCAAGCACGTACGCCGACTCTCCAGCGTCGATCTGCACCGTCTCACCCGAGCCGATCACGACGGAATCGTCCACGGGCTGATTGAGCAGGCCGGGTGTGCAGTCAACGTCCCAGTTTGGAGCGTCGTTCCAGGACACCCCGTCTCCGCCTCCGTCCCACACGAAGTCGTTCACTGATGGCGCGCAAACGACGTAGGTACCGCCCGCTTGGGCGACGGCCCCAGGCACAGTCCCAAGTGCCAGACCGGCGGCCACCAACATGCCCGAGACCAACAAACGTCGTACTGCCACGAGAACTGCCACCCCCAGGTTTCGAATCGGTGGGCTCAGGGTAACGAGGCGGCTGCCCTGATCGCAGGCTGATCGACAATCAGGCTCCCCGCCGAGGTCTCGACCCACCCACGACTCTTCATCTCATCCAGTGCCTCAGTCACCGCTGTCTCGGACAAACCGGTCAATCCGGCAAGATCGCCCACCACTATCGACCGGGGGACCCGAATTTCGGTAGGGAGCGAGAGGAGGCAATGGACGAGTGTCACCATCGAGGGTTGGTTCCGCTCAGCAAGTCTGCGCGTCAGCGAAGCTGAGCGCTCTGCGAGGATTCGCAGGAACAGGTCGTCAACTTCTTCATAGCTCTTGCGGAGGGACTGGAAAGCGTCCCGATCCAGAGCGAGCAGGTGCGCATCTGATCGGGCAACGGCGGTGGCGGTTCTGCGCGGGCTAGAGGCGAAAAGGGCCGTCTCTCCGAGTAGGTCCCCCGGTCCACGAAGGGCGACCGTGACCGGAGCCTCGGTTCCGGCCGCTACCTGGACGGCAATCAATCCGCTGCTGATGAGGATCAGCGAGTCTCCGGGATCTCCGTCGGCGAACACCACTGCTCCAGCGACAAGGCGCTTGAACGAACTGGCGTCGACGAGCGCCCGGGCGGCGGATGGCGACAGCGAGACGAACGGGGAATCAATCACGGGCCCAGTGTGACGCCTTCACCCATTTGGTGTCACTCGCACGGGCTACCAGCGAAGGGTCACGGCTGCCGATACATCAAGTGGTCGCGTGGCCATTTCATAGACTTTGTTCACTCTGGGAGCCCTTCATGGCCCGAAGCTTGCGATGGATTCAGCTGGTCGGCATGCCGACCGTCGTGGTTGTGAGTGCCGGAGCGCTGCTTGGCGCCCCGTCGGACGCCGCGACGTCCACGCCCTGCACGATGACAGTGAATATCGACCGTACATCCTCGGTGACGTACGCGAACGGCGTTGAACGAAACGTCTACAAGGTCAAAGTCAGTTGGGCCGATCGTTCCCAAACTGCGGACGTGCACCGCATGGTCATGCCACCCAAGGCTGAGCCGCGGCTGGTCACCAAAAAGCTCGGCGCCCTAGGCAACCTCAAGGCACAGCTCGAAAGCCCCAAGGGCAAGCGCGGGATCGCGGCCGTCAATGGCGACTTCTTCTACGGCTACTCAATCGCTGGCCAGCGGGTCTACCTGCCTCGAAACGCATCAGTCACCAGGGGTAAGCCGGTACGCCTTGGTCCTGAGCGCACCCGTGTCGTGGGTATCGACAAGGACGGAAACCCGTACGACAGCGAGGTGGGCGCGGATGGGACCGTGGCACACGGCGCTAAGGTTTTCGCGATCGACAGCGTGAACTGGCACTCGATCGGTGACGGCGGCGTCGCCATCTACACACCCGCATGGGCCGATGTTCAAGACGCCAAACGCCCATCCGGCGTCGTGGAGTGGGTGGTCAAGAAGAACAAGATCGTTGACGTCCGAACGCGCCAACAGACCGGCAAGACCGTCCGACCGCACACCAAGGTGGTGGCCTTCGGCAAGATCCACGCGAAGGTGGCCAAGCGCGCCAAGGTGCGTAGTGCAGCGTTGGTGGCGATTAAGCAGAGCACCGCCGGTGGCGTGCAGTTGCAAGAAGCAATTGGGCGCGGTGTGTCCCTGCTCGACGGCGGCGAGGTCGCCTTGCCCTGCGAGGGCAAGTGGTATCAGCAGCGACCGCGCACGACCGTTGGGTGGGATACCAATGGCAACTGGATGACACTCTCACTTCCGGGCAGTAGCTATGACCGCAATGGCTATCGCATCGGCGGACTGGGCTTAGCGCAGGAGGCGAACGTCGCCAAGGCATTGGGCTTTGTAGAAGCGTCCGAACTTGACGGCGGCGGATCAACCACGGCCATGGTGCGTCGCTCCGACGGTGGCTGGGACCGCGTGGATGACAAGGACTCGATCTGGCAGCGGCCAGTGCCGAATGCATTGGTCTGGGTCAAGCCCACCAAGTAGCTCGCGCGAGCCCTGACCGGCCGCCTACTCTCGACGCTCGTGAAGGTGAACCCATGTCGCGCTACCCGTGCCGACCTCGACCGCTTCGCTGAGACGTACGGAACGGCGATGCATGGCGATCCCATGATTCGTTGGCCCTTGCCCGATAACACAACGATCGAAGCCGTCGTGGCGATGGCGCGTCCAATTGTCGAGATGTACCTCGATGTCGACGCCGGCTGGTTGGTGGAAGATGGCCTCGGAGTCGCATCGTGGATCCCGCCGAGCGCGGCGGCCCGATTCGATGAGCTCGAGCAACCTACCCGAGACGCCATCGCCCCATTCACCGCAGACGGCGGGATTCGCTACGGGCAGTTCTGGGACTGGCTTGCCGAGCACATCCCAGCAGAGCCGTGCTGGATGCTCGATCTGGTCGCTGTACAACCATCTGTGCAGGGACGCGGCCTGGGCGCTGCGCTGATCAATCACGGCCTCGCCCTTGCACGCAGCGACGGCCTCCCAGCATTTCTTGAGACGTCGCAGGCTCACCATGTCCCCTACTACGAATGCTTCGGCTTTCACGTCATCGACGAAGCCGCGGCCCCCGATGCGGGCCCGACGATCTGGTTCATGCGCACCTGAGCGGCGACCGAGGATCTACGATTCGACGGTGACCAACACTGACGCCGACTACAGCCTCACCGCGTCCCCTGGGCGGCGCCTGCCCGTCGCCACCCACGCATCCGGGATGCGGATCTGGGATCGCGACGGTGTGGAGTGGCTCGACGCCTGCGGCGGTGCGATGGTCATGAGCTTGGGCCACTGCCACCCGCGGCTGGTAGCGGCGGCCCAGAAGCAGCTGGAGAAGCTGACGTTCACCTATCGCTTCTCGTTCTCGAATGAACCCATGATCGAACTCGCAGGCTTAGTGCGCGAGATCGCACCCATGGACCGGGGGTGGGCGTTCTTCAACTCGTCTGGCTCAGAGTCGGTCGAGTCGGCGATCCACCTGGCCCTGCTCTACTGGCAGCACACCGGCAAGCCGGCCAAAACCGGACTGATCTCGCGCTATCCCAGTTTTCACGGATCCACCCTCGGCGCACTGGGGCTTTCTGGATCTCGCTGGCGGCAGGGCTTCGAGCACATCCTCGATGACAATCCAGTAGCCCAAGCACCACATGCCGACATTCGTGCTGGGCGCTCGGAGTCCGAAGAGGTCGCATTCGGCCTGCAACAGATTGAGGGCGCCCTGGTCGCTCGCGGGCCAGAGAACGTCGCCGCAGTCTTCCTTGAGCCGATCTCTGGCGCGAGCGCCGCCGCGGTCGTTCCGCCGGACGGCTACCTCGAGGGTGTTCGCGCTCTCTGTGATCGCTATGACGTGCTGATGATCTGCGACGAGACCGTGACCGGGTTCGGACGCACTGGCGAATGGTGGGGGGTGGACCACTGGGGCGTGCAGCCCGACATGGTCAGCTTCGCGAAGGGAGTGACAAGTGGAGTTACGCCCTTCTCCGGCTTGGCCATCAGCGGCCCGATCGCCGACGTATTCGCCGCCGCCCCTGAAGGCTTTCCATTTGGTCACACCTACTCGGGCAACCCCGTCGGCTGCGCGGTCGCAGCTGAAGTCATTCGTACGATCAAGGAAGAAGGCTTGCTCGAGAACAGCACCGCCATGGGTAAGCGGCTTCACGAGGGGCTGCTCGAGGTCTCGAGGAGTTCGCCACATGTCGGGCAGGTCAGGGGGCGCGGCCTCCTACAGGGACTCGAGCTCGTCACCGACCGGCAGAGCCTCGAGCCCCTGCCTGGTGCGTCCTACGCACTGGCTGGCATTGCTCGGGACAGCCAGCGCCTGATGATCTACTCGTGCCCGACACCGCTCGGTGAGCGCGTCATCGAGGCCGTCATGCTCGCGCCACCGCTGACGATCGATGAGCATGACGTGGACGAGATCGTCAACCGGCTGGGCGACGCCATCAACGAACTCCACCCCTAAGTTCCCAAGAACGACGCATTCACCCGCACCTGTGAAACAGACTCCGCATTCAAGCTGTGGATGACAGCACCCCAGGGTCGCCGAAAAGGTACTCATTGAGCAGGTAATTGATCTCTTGGATAGACAGCGCTTCGGTGTAGGCGACATTCTTCGAAAACCGTTGATAGTCAACGTTCTCCAGCGCCTCTAGTGCCCGAGGATGCACTGTTCTGAGATAGAGCTCAGTGGTTACCTTGTGCCGAGGGAAGTCGGTCTTGACGCTTCCGCAGCCGAAACCGAAGATCGTCAAGGCGACGTCAGCATCCGCCGGGCTGCACTTGGACACAATCCCCAAGTCTTTGACCCTGATCTTCGGTCGCCGGACGTCACGCCGCTCCCAGATCTGCATACAGGTCTGAAGGTAAGTGCGTCCGTACTGGGTCCCTCCCTCGACATCGACGTAGTGGATCGTGAGGTCGTCATCGACGATCAGGTGGAATCGTGGGTCGAGTCGATTCGACACGCTCCACTTGCGCCACGACCGCGGAACAATGAAGGCGATGTACTCGCTGTAGTGCGCGCACTGATTGAAGAAGGGGACGGACAAGGAGTTGTTTCTACCGAAGGGCGGATTCCCGACGCTCACGGCGTCGGTCACGTTCAGTCGCTGCTTGAGGAAGTCCCCGCGTGCCACCTCGTCGTGCTGTGGTTCGATATCAAAGCTGACGATATCGATGGCCCCTGCCGCTCGAGCGGCGTCGACGAACACCCCGGTACCGCCGGCCGGCTCAAGCCAGGTACGACCTACTGCGTCGGGCACGACATCGACGACTCGAGCCACCACTTTGTCCGCGATCGGACGGGGCGTGAAGAACTGCTCTTTGCCGGTGACCCGGGTATTGCCGTTCGGCGTTGGGCTGGCCCTGGTTCCCCTGCTGCTGGCGGCCACCCGCCGACCTTAGTGCCCACAGAGTTACCCGACGACTGATGGTATGCAGGCGCGGGCGCGACGGAGGTGCTCACCCTGCAAGGATGGTCCGATGCAGGCGATCGTTCAGCACGGCTACTCATCGACGGAGACCCTCACTGTCGAAGATGTGCCGGTTCCAAACGTTGGCGAGGGCGAGGTGCTCGTACGCGTCCACGCGGCGTCTCTTCATGCCGACATCTGGCACGCCGTCACCGGTCGCCCCTACGTCATGAGGCTGATGGGCACTGGCCTGCGGAAACCGAAAACGACAATCCCCGGCATTGACCTGGCGGGACGCGTTGAGACTGTGGGTCCAGGTGTGACGCGATTCGCGCAAGGCGACGAGGTCTTTGGCGAATGTGTTCGTGGGATCCAGTGGAAGAACGGCGGAGCGTTCGCTGAGTACGCCTCAGTATTGGCGACGGACTTGGCGCCGAAGCCCACTGGCCTTTCGTTCGTGCAGGCCGCGGCGGTTCCCACGTCTGGGCTTATCGCGTTGCAGACCGTCCACGATGAGGGGCACGTCACCGAAGGGCAACGCGTCCTGGTGAATGGTGCTGGCGGTGCCGTCGGTGCCTTTGCGCTACAGATCGCCAGGGCCCTCGGCGCCAATGTGACGGGTGTCGACAGCGCCGAGAAGTTGGCGGCGCTGCTGGCCGTGGGAGCGGACGCTGTCATCGACTACCGGGCTACCGACTTCACAGCGACCGGCGACCGCTACGACGTCATCATCGACATCCCCGGCAACAAGTCACTGTCGGAAGTACGCCGCGCCCTTACTCCCGAGGGCACATACGTTTTCGTGGGGCATGACCAGTACGGCGCCCGCGGCCATTCGGTGATCGGCAGCATCGGACGCTTCGCCCATATGTTCGTCATGACACCGTTCGTGCCCCAGTTCAAAAGGCCAGGCAGAATCTCGCCTCGCTCAGAGCGGCTGACGAAGCTCGCCGAGATGTGTGAAGCGGGCGACATCACGCCACTCGTTGACTGCACGTATCCCCTCGCCAACATCCACGAGGCACTTCGTCACTTAGAGGATGGAACTGCCATCGGCAAGATCATGCTCACAATGACCGATTCGGACTGAGGATCGAGTCCAACAGTCGCTCGTAGGCGGGGAACAGCACCTCGCTGACCGCCGGAAACGGCTGGATGGTGTCGACCAGTGTCGCCACGGGGATTTCAGCGCGAACGGCCAGGGTCACCTGTGAAATCCACTCATCGGCACGGGGCCCGATCGCTGACGCCCCGACAAGCGTGCCGCGGTCGGAATCAGCCACTAACACCACAACGCCCTGCTCCGATTCCAACCAGCCGCGCGCAGTTTCACCAACATCCATGGTGCTGCTCACCACCGACCTCCCCTCGTCGCTGGCTTGCTTCGCTGAGAGTCCAACGCCTGCGACCGGCGGATCAATAAACACGCCACGTGGCACGGCGTCCAAGTTCATCCGTGCCTCACCACCCAGCACATTGGCAGCGACAACGCGCCCGGCGTAGTTGGCAGTGTGAGTGAACGGGAACCTGCCGGTGACATCACCGGCGGCGTAAACGTTGCGGTGGCCCAGTACTCGTCCATCCGAACCGATGGAGACACCGCCCTTTGAGCCATCGATACCGAGAACGTCCAGCCCGTAGCCCTCAGTGCGTGGACGCCGACCCGTGGCAACCAGCAGTCGGTCACCTGATAGTTCGGACGCATCCTTCAGATGCAAGATGGTGCTGGCGCCAGACATCGAGACCCGGTCAACGCCTACACCGAGACTTGCCACAACACCCGTCTCAGCCAGTACCTTGAGCACCCGCGCCGAAACCTCCGGCTCTTCAAGTGGAAGGAGCCGGTCCAGGGCCTCTACTACCGTCACCTTGGTGCCGAAAGTCGAGTAGACCTGAGCAAGCTCGACGCCGATGGCTCCGCCTCCGAGGATCAGTAGTGAATCAGGCAGCTCGCCACTTGTGAGCGCGTCGTCGCTGGTCCACGGCCGCGCGTCATCGAGGCCCGGTATCGGGGGCAGCACCGCAGCTGCCCCGACGCTGATCAGCAAGTTCTCGTACGCGAGTTCCTTCTCTCCGACCAGGACCGTGCCAGGTGCAGCAATCCGGCCCTCACCGCGGATGATTTCGACACCATCGCGCTGCAGCCCTTGAGCGGTCTCGCGGTCATCGAGGTGATTCGCTCGCTCGTCGCGCATTGCAACGGCGCTCGCCCAGGCGGCTGCTGGGTCACCGACGTCCAGCGGCCCGCCGGCTGCGCCGAGAGCATGCGCGCTACGGGCATGCCGTCGCCGCGCCGCCGCAATGAGCAGGGCTTTGCTCGGGATACACCCCCAGTACGGACACTCTCCTCCGACTAGTCGAGATTCGACCAGCGCCACTCGGCGTCCAGCCGAGGCAACGCGCGATGCCGCCGTCTCACCGGCAGAACCACCACCGAGGACGACCAGATCAAAGCTCTGGTGTGCCGTCATGCCGCTCTCTAAGCGACGACGCGAACCTCGACCGTCACCTCGGGTGCGCGGTCGACGGCCTCGATGTAGGCAGCACCGCAGATGGTGCAGGCCCACTCGCGGGCCAGGTCGCTCCCCTCAGCGGGGACGACCTCGAAACTGGAGTCTTTGCCACAGTCGTGGCACCAGAACTCCGTGATGTCGATGCCAGCCATCGATAGCCTCCTCGCGCTCACGATTTCTACAGACCCCACGCTGACACCCGGGTCTGACAGGTTCGGGTATTTCCCCGGGTGTGTCGCCGGGGAAACCGGGTAATGGCGCTCAAAAGGCCTGTTTTCTCGTGGTGTGAGACATCATGGGATGGCGACTGCCCCACCCCCACCCCTGGGAGCACCCGATGCAGACGGTTTGGAAAGGCTCGATCGCCTTCGGCATGGTCTCGATTCCCGTCCGCCTCGTCTCAGCCACCGAGGAGAAGGACGTCCCACTTCGCCAGGTGCACGAGGCCGATGGCGGGCGGATCAAGTACAAGCGCTTCTGCTCAGTGGACGGCGAGGAGGTGCCCTACGGTCAGATCGCCAAAGGCTACGAACTCGAAGACGAAAACATGGTGGTCCTCACCGATAGTGACCTCGCCAACCTGCCGATTGCGTCCACGAAATCGGTCGAGGTGGTGAGCTTCGCCGATCGCGACGACATCAACCCAGTCTCGCTCTCCAAGGCGTATTTTGCCGAGCCCACCGGCGACGCCAAGCCGTACGTCTTGCTGCACGATGCGCTCGTGGCCACCGACAAGGTCGCGATCGTGAAGCTCGCACTTCGCCAG
>JBDTTS010000038.1:0-12438 GCA_039930525.1 Actinomycetes bacterium
AGGTCGTCAAGAACAAGATGGCGCCGCCGTTCAAGCAGGCCGAGTTCGACATCCTCTACGGCCACGGCATCTCTCGTGAGGGCTCCTTGCTCGACCTCGGTGTCGAGCAAGGATTCGTTCGCAAGTCGGGGGCCTGGTACACCTACGAGGGCGATCAGCTGGGCCAGGGCAAAGAGAACTCCCGCAACTTCTTGATCGACAACCCAGACCTCGGCAACGAGATCGAGAAAAAGATCAAAGAGAAGCTCGGAATCGGAGCCCAGGTTGACGCTGAGGCCCGAGACGTCGACCTCACCGAGCCGGCTCCCGTCGACGCCTAGCTGTGCCGAAGGCAGCGAGGGCGGCCCACGAGAGGTCCCCTGAGTCTGAGGCATTCGCTGAGGCCGCGGGGTCTGAATCTGACGCCGATCCCGTTGAGGTCGCCAAGCAGATCGTCCTCAACCAGATCAGCGTGAGCGCCAAGAGTCGGCACCAGTTAGCGCAGGTGCTTGCCCGTAGGGCCGTCCCCGACAGCGCTGCCGAACAGGCGCTGGACCGGTTCACCGAGCTGGGCTACATCGACGACCAGGCGTTCGCTCGAGCATGGGTCGACTCACGGCAACGAACCCGCGGTTTGGCGGCCCCGGCTCTTCGCCGTGAACTGCGCGACAAGGGGATCGACGCCGACATCATCGATGAGGCGATGCTCACGTGCGTTGATGGTGATGCTGAACGAGTCACCGCTGGCGAGCTCGTCGAAAAGAAACTCCGCGCCATGCGCTCAGGCACCCGATCGGTCGACCGCGATACTGCCACCCGCCGCCTCGTCAGCATGCTTGCCCGCAAGGGGTACAACTCATCGGTGGCTTACAGCGTCGTCCGAGAGCGGCTCGACAGCGCGGACCAGACCTAGGCTGACGAAGTAGACGACCGAGCGCGGACGCGGGTGCGGTCAGACCGCGGTGAACCGTGCGATCACGGCATCTACCGTGCGGTTTTTGGCAGAGCCGACGATCACCAGCCGGCCGGTGGCGTCCACCTCGGCTTCAACCCAGTACTCCCAGTCCCGAAAGAGGTTGAACGTGCGATTGCCGTAGGCGCGGTCCCACAGGCCGTCCAGGGTGAAGCGGGCAATCGCGGTCTTGGCGGTCGTCGTGCCGTTGTTGCCGACCAAGACGAGCCCCTGTGAGGTGAGCGCACCAGCGGCAGACGTGCAGCGGCAGTTGTGCTTGGCGTAGCCACCTCGGCCATAGGAACGGTCGCGGTCGAGGGTGGGGGAGTACCTGGCGGCGCCCCAGCCAGGACCCTTCCTCGGGGACATGCCCACAACGATCTTGCCGTCGGCGGCCACATCCACGGTGAGGGGGAAGCTGCCGCGATCGTTCCAGGGGCGAATCGTGCGAACAGCGCTTCGACCGCTGGGTGCGATCGACAGCAGTGCCGTGGCGCCGGCAACTTTGGCACTCCGCGAGGTGTAGCCAGCGAGATAGAAGCGGCCGTTCGCATCTACCGTGCTGAAGTAGGTGAAGTCGCTACGGCCAATGTCGAAGGACTGCCTGCCGTCACCGCTGAATCCACGGTCAACGCGTCCGGTGGACGAGAGGTGCATGACTCGAAAGTCTGAGACATGAGCGTCATAGTCGTACCCGCGTACCCCGGCCCAGGCCAGCCAGATCGAGCCGTCTGGTGCTGAGTCGATGAGCGGCCAAGTGATTCCCTCTGATACCGGGATCTTGAGAACTCCATCGCCTGCGAACGATCGATCGAGCGATCCCGATGGTCGAAGCTTGACGACCGTGACGCTTAGTTTTCGCGCGGACGACCACCCGGCGACGAGGATGCCGCCGTCAGCGGCCAGCGCCCCGCTGAATGCGCATGAGCTCTGACCGATGGTCATCACCTTCTTGCCCCTGTTGCCAAAGGACCGGACCAGGGTTCCCCGGTCGTTGTACTTGGCAACGAGGAATGCACAGCTACTCGTTCGCGACTTGTTGGTCGCGCCGATGAGGTATGACGTATTGCCGTCGATCACGACATCGCCGGACGTATCGTGTCCCCTCGCGTTGAGTGCCGCCCGGCCGTCACCGGAGAACGTGGGGTCCGGCTCGATGGTGGCCGCCGAGGCGGAGGTGGGGATAGCAAGTGCGATGGCCGTCGCGATGACGATGCCGCGCACGGTCGTAGTCATGATGCGCATTTCGGGCCCCCGGTGCTGGCGTCTGTGTGTGGTCAGGGTAGGCGGTTTGCAGTGGCTCGGAGCCGCAAAGTTTCGAATTCGTCGGATGCGAGATTGCTCGCGCCGACGTGATCGGCTCACGTGTCTAGATGCAGATGAGGGATGCCAGGGGGATCGAAGCCGAAGACCTGGCCGTAGAAGGACAACTCAGACTCCAATGCCACGATATTCGACTCGGCCTTGCGAAAACCGTGCTGTTCGCCGGCGAAGAGCAGGTAGGCGTGCGGGATACCACTGCCGGCAAGGGCGTCAGCGACGGCTTGAGGTTGGCTGGGCGGCACCACTTTGTCGTCGTCACCCTGCAATAACAGAATCGGGGTCCGCAGCTGGTGCAGGTGGGTGAGCGGCGACCGCTCGACGTACCGATCGCGAGTCTCGGGCAGAGGGCCGATCAGCCCGTCGAGGTAGCGCGACTCGAAGTCGTGCGTGTCTTCGGCGAACGGGAGCAAATCAGTCACTGGGTAGTAGGCCACTCCTGCAGCGAAAGCATCGGTCTGCACGAGAGCGGCCACGGTCGTCCATCCCCCTGCTGAGCCGCCTCGGATGCCGAGCCGGGCACCGTCGGCGATGTCGGCCGCGGCCAGTGACTGTGCGGAGGCGACGGAGTCTTCGACATCGACAACGCCCCACATCTCACGCAGGCGGTTGCGGTACTCGCGACCGTAGCCGGACGAGCCGCCGTAGTTGACCTCGATGACCCCGATCCCGCGACTGGTGAAGAACGCCTTGTCGATATCGAGCCCAGGCACGGCATGTGAAGTCGGTCCGCCATGAACGAACACCAGGAACGGTGGCTTTTCGCCAGTTGGGCCTACGGCCACGGGGTTTCTTGGCCGGTAGACGAACGCGTGGATGTCGCGGCCGTCGACGCCGGTGAAAGTCTGAGACTCCGAGTGCGGCAGATAGGCGGCGTCCGGTAACGACTCCGTCGGCGGGCGCACGACGTCAAGCGTCCCCGGCGCGCCTGCAAGGTCGACCGCGACGACCGACCACGGCATCGTGTCCGAACGCACCAACGAGGTCACGGTCGTGCCGAGAGCGGCGACGTTGGGCTCCCAGGTGTGATCGAAGCCGCTAGGCGTGAGCGTGCCGTCAGTGGGGTCGAGGATCGACAGTCTTTCTTGGCCGCGTCCGTGGGTGACGGCCAGGCGTCCGTCGGAGAGCACTGCGTATGTGGTGAAACCGAGGAGCCACAGGGGGCTGAAGAACTCCTCGTCGCGTTGCGCCAGCGGCCGGGCCGAGTTGTCGGCAACGGTGATGCGGTAGAGGTTCCACCAGCCGGTTCGGTCGCTGACCAGGCACAGGTGGTCGTCGTCGAGCCACTCCGGTTGCATCACAGACTCGGTCGTCGAGCCAGCGACAACGTGTTCGTGTGCTGGTAGGCCGCCGGTGACGTCGACGGTCGCTGCAACTGATCCGTCCCACGGCATCTGGGGGTGGTCCCACGCCACGTACGAGATGCGCTGCCCGTCTGGAGAGAGGCGGGGATGTGTATAGAAGTGATGTTGGTCGTTCACCACGACCACCGAAGCGTCGTCGTCAGCGGCCGAACCGTCGAGTGGTATCAGCACCAGGTCGCGACTGACGGCGTCGGCAACGTGCGACTCGCGGACGACTAGCAGCTGGCCGGATGGGCCGGGGCGTGGCTCGCCGAACATGTGGCTGGTGTCGTCGGTGGGAGCGCTGGTCAATGGCCGAGGGTCTGACTCGCCGTCGAGGAGCAGATAGAGGCGTTGGTCGTCCCAGAAGCAGAAGACCGTGGCGTCGGGAGTGCTGGCGGCGGGTGAGAGGGTTACTCGCGTCCATGGATGGGCGCCGTACTCGACGATGCGGCTCCGCACGCTCCACTCGGGCCCGACGACGTCGCTGATCACGCCACTTGTGGCACGGCGGGTCAGGGCGAAGCGGCCACCATCGAGGGGACGGCCTTCGAGCCACCAGACTTCGTGCTCGCCTGGCTCGTCGGGAGCCACCACCACCCCAGGGAACTCCAGGGATCGGGTGTCGTTGGCTACGTCTGCCGCACTGATGGGTGAGGGCCAGGTGCCATACGGGAGTGTCGCCGGTGTGTCCATCCTGGGACTGTATCGACCCACGATCGACTCACGGTGCTCGGCGATTCCGAGCGCAAATTCACTGAATGGCCATTCAGTGAACTGCTACTCTGGCCGGGTTGTCCACTGACGAGGAGACCACCGTGACGACCGTAGAACGCCACACCCTGCCTGGCCGCGACTACCGCGACCCAGAGATCTACGAGCTCGAGCGCCAGCGGATCTTCTTGCAGTCGTGGTTCTGCGCCGGGCGCGAAGAGCAGGCCGCCGAACCCGGCGACTGGTTCACCGTTGACGTCGTCGGCGAGAGCGTCATGGTGCTGCGTGGCGACGACGGTGAGCTACGCGCCTTCTACAACGTCTGCCGCCACCGAGGATCGCGGTTGCGCGAAGAGGCGAGTGGAAACGATAAAGGCACGATCATGTGCCCCTACCACGCCTGGTGCTACGACCTGAAAGGCGATCTCGTGGTCACGCCCAAGGTTGGCGAGGACGAGATCGACCGGAGAAAGTTGTCGCTGTGGCCGGTGCACCTCGACGTCTGGCAAGGCTTCGTCTTCGTCAATCTCACCAAAGGCTCGCCGCGTCCATTGCGCGAGAACATTGGTGGCGTTCACGACGACGACATGCTCAGTTTCGAGCGCTTCGAGATGGACCAGCTACGGATCGGAGCATCGTCGGAGTGGATTGTTGAGGCGAACTGGAAGATCCTTATTGAGAACTACAACGAGTGCCTGCACTGCCCGACCGTGCACCCCGAACTCGTCGATGTGATTCCCGCTTATCGCAAGGGGTGGGTCTTCGAGGATGGTCGCGATGACGGTGGCGTGACCCTCGCCAGCGGCGGCACCTATGCACCCGGTGTCGACACGCTGCCCTTGTTGCCGGCGATGAACGAGGTCGATGCGAACTCGGTGTACGGCGGCACGATCTTCCCCAACATCATGATCGACACCTCGGGTACGGCGATCATCGTGACGCAGCTGTTCCCGCAGGGGCCAGCGCGCACGCGTCAGGTGGCGTGGTATCTCTTCCACCCCGACACGATCAATGCCCCCGGGTTCGACCCCAGTGGGCTCGTGCAGTTTGGCGAATTAGTTGGCGGCCAGGACAACGCCATCTGCGAACGCGTCCAGCTCGGTGTCAGTTCGCAGGCGTTCGACCACGGCGTCTACCCCGAGAAGGACAAGTACGTGTACGCCTTCAACCAGCACTATTTGCAAGAGCGCGACGGCGCCTAGGGGGGCACTAAGATGCGGGGTAACTGCCGTTGCCGGTGAGGAGTGACATGGGCGCCCGAAACGATCGAGCAGCCAGTTTTCACCGCCTGCACGCTTCTGGTTGTTTCGTCATGCCCAACCCATGGGATGTTGGAAGCGCACGAGCTCTCGAACAGATGGGTTTCAGGGCGCTTGCAACGACAAGCGCAGGGTTGGCTTGGACGTTGGGTCGGGCTGACAATGGCGTTCTGCTCGAGGAAACCCTGGAGCACCTTGCCGCCGTCTCCCGCGCCGTGTCGGTGCCGGTCAATGCGGACTTCGAGGGCGGTTTCGCTGTGGACCCTCAGCAGGTGGGTGCGAACGTCAAGCGCGCCGTTGCGACCGGGATCGCAGGGCTATCAATCGAGGACTCCACCGGCGATGCGGCTGCCCCCCTGTTTGAGTTCGAGCTGGCGGTCGAGCGGGTAAGAGCAGCGCGAGCGGCGATTGATGAGAGCGGCACGGGGGTGGTGCTGACGGGTCGATCGGAAGGGTTTGTCTGCGGACGCCCCGACATCGACGAGACCGTGAGACGGCTCAGTGCCTACGCCGACGCCGGTGCGGACTGCCTGTACGCGCCACGGATCAGCACCTTCGAGCAGGTCTCGGCGATCGTCGAGGCGGTGAGACCCAAGCCCGTCAACCTGCTGATCAACGCCCCGTTCATCACTGCCGCTGAGGCTGCCGCCCTTGGTGTCCGTCGGATCAGCGTTGGCGGCACGCTTGCGCGCACTGCCTGGGCCGGGTTCCTGCAGGCAGCCCACGAGATCGCGGACACGGGGACCTTCACAGAGTTCACCGAACTGCCAAACGTTGACGCCCTCTTGACCTAGCGTGTCCCCGTCGCTCGGAGGATCCCCCAGATTGGCCTCGACGGGTGTCCACAGAACGTTGCCACTCGCCTGCGGTCCGTGACGGACGCCAGTCAGACAGTGCTGGCTGACGTAGGTGACCGAGTAGGTGGCAGGTCGCGTGGATCCACCGGGCCCTGGCGCGGGTGAAGAAAGATGCCAGCCCGTGGCTTGGGTTCGATGTAGGTGCTCTTCGGCGGCATCACCTCGCCGCGGTTGGCCACGGAGACGAGCTCGGCGTGGGTGGGGGCAGCGAGCACGAAGAACGCGTCATCGGGGTGGGTGGCGGTCACCTCGCCGGTGTCCTTCAACTCAGAGACGTAGCTGACCCGGTCGTGTCCTGAGGCAACGCCCAGATGAGGGAGCAGGATCTCTGCGTCCAGGCGTGCCACGTCAAGCGCGGCAGCGCCCTCGGTGGTCGTCGGCGGCAGCTGCACCCGGTACCAGCCGCCGGCCAGATGCAGGTCGAAGCCACCGTGAATGCGGCTCGGGCCGGTCGCTGCTGTGACGTGGGCGGTCTGCTTCAAGTCAGCCAGCAACGTCGGTGCGTCGATCGGTCCGGCCACCAGGCGGTCGAAGGCGAGCAGGTGGGTCTGGCTTTCGGGGTAGAGCACACAGAGCACGGTCCCACCCCGAGGGCTGCCGTGGTCGTGCCAGCGGGCGACGGTCGCTGCGACTCGGTGGTGACCATCAGCGACGTAGTGAACGAGCGCACTGAGACGCTCGATCAGGACCGCCGCGTCGGCGTCGGAGAGGCGCCACACCTGTTGCTCGACGTCGGTGATGTCAGTGAGCGCCAGCAGTGGGGGTTGCGACATCGTGGCGCTGACGACCGACTCGACGATGGCATCGTCACGGTGCATCACCGCCACTAGCTCTGAGCGGGTGGGCACCGCCTCGAAGTGCTTGGCGAGAGCCTGCACCTTCTCGGGCTTGACGTCTTCATGGCCCAGGACGCGGCCGTCGACGAACCCACTGACATCGAGGTCAGCGACCACGCCGGTATGCACGTCACCGTGGCGGTCGATCCGATAGACGTAGAGGGCGGGGTCGGCGATGTCGCCGTAGGAGTCTGAGCGGAGTAGCCGCTCGAGCCCGGCCGCGTTCGCTGCACCGATGTCGTCGTACGACGCTCCGGGCATGTCGAGAGCTGAGCGGGTCACGTTCAAGTAGCTCAGGGGATTCTCGAGCAGCAGATTCGCACGCTGTGCGGCGCTCAGGGCGTCGTGCATGGGGCACACGACGTCGGTGGCGTGGATCTCCTTGACGATCCGCGCCGGAAATGGCCTGACCAGACTCATTGGCGTGACGCTGACGTCAGCACCGACGGGTTTACCACGTGAATGGGGGCGGAGCTGGCGAAGGCGGCCACGACGTCGACGACGCCTGCGGCAACGGACAGCTGGGCCTGCTCGGTGGACGCCCCGATGTGGTGGGTTCCGACGACGGCCGGGTGGGTCGACAGGGGCGACGACCACTCCGCTGATCCCGTTCCCGGCTCGTCGGGAAAAACGTCAAGTCCGGCGCGCACTCGTCCGTCGGTCAGGGCATCGAGCAGCGCGTCCGAGTCGATGATGTCTGCCCGTGAGGTGTTGATCAGGATCGCTCGTGGGCGCATGGCGTCGATCGTTTCGCGATCGACGATGCCGGCCGTCGATGGCCCAGCCGGGATGTGCAGCGACAAGATGTCGACCGCAGCGGCGAGCGCCGGCAGCGAGTCGAGGAGGTCGATGTCGAGGTCGGTGATGCGGGCTTGCGACTCGGAGGACCGGCCGGGCCGCTGCAACGCGATGACCTTCATTCCAAACGCTTTCGCGCGTTGGGCCACGCCGAGCCCAATGCTGCCGAGGCCCACGATGCCGAGCGCGGCACCGGCGAGGCCGCGCGCGCCCTTGGTCATGCCCTTCTTGTCCCAGTGACCGTCCCGCATCTCGATCACGCCGTCGGGGATGCGCCGATCGATGGCAAGCATGAGTCCGAAGGCGAGCTCGGCGACCGCGGCGGCGTTGCGCCCTGGAACGTTGCAGACGACGACCCCGGCCGAGGTGGCAGAGGCAACATCGATGGTGTTGGTTCCGGCGCCGGCGCGAACCACCAGGGCCAGCGCCTTACCGGCGTCGATGGCTGCCTGAGTCACCTTCGTGCTGCGCACGATCAGAACCTCGTTGTCACCGATGTGATCGGGCAGTGTGTCACCGGTGAGGTCAGGGTCGATCGTGCAGCTGTGGCCAGCTGACTCCAGAGTGGCCACCGCCGATGCTTCGAGGGAGTCGGCAACGAGGATGCGCATGGTGGCCTCTCATTGGGTGCGGTGCGGCGGACTGGTGGTGAGGTCGGGTGGGCGAGCAGAACGAACGATGATCAGCCTGACAGGGCGGCCGCCCCGCGGGCGAGCATCTGATCCACGATGTGGCATAACCATCCCACGCAGTGGCACCCGGCGGTACCCAATCCGCAACACCTACCCTTATGTCTGTGACTGCACGCACGTACGAGGTTCGCACCTACGGGTGCCAGATGAACGCGCACGATTCTGAGCGGCTCGCCGGATCGCTGGAGGCAGCCGGGTACGTCGAAGTGTCCGGTGAGCTGACGCCGGATGTGGTGGTCTTCAACACCTGCGCTGTGCGCGAAAACGCCGACAACCGCCTCTACGGCAACTTGGGCCACCTCGCACCCGTAAAAGAGGCCAATCCGGGAATGCAGATCGCGGTGGGGGGCTGCCTCGCGCAGAAGGACCGCCACCGAATCGTCGAGCGGGCGCCGTGGGTCGATGTGGTCTTCGGCACCCACAACGTTGGAGCGTTGCCCGTCCTGCTCGAGCGGGCCCGCGTCTACGAAGAGGCCCAGGTCGAGATTCTCGAGTCGCTCGAGGTGTTTCCGTCGACCCTGCCGACCAAGCGCGAATCGGTTTACGCGGCCTGGGTGTCGATCAGCGTCGGCTGCAACAACACCTGCACTTTCTGCATCGTTCCCTCGCTTCGCGGCGTCGAGAAGGACCGCCGCCCCGGCGAGGTGCTCAGCGAGGTGCAGGCGCTTGTCGACGACGGCGTCCTCGAGGTGACCTTGCTCGGGCAGAACGTCAACTCGTACGGCGTCGAGTTCGGTGACCGGTATGCCTTCGGCAAGCTGTTGCGGGCGTGCGGCGAGATCGTGGGCCTGGAACGCGTGCGATTCACGTCGCCACACCCGCGTGATTTCACCGACGACGTCATCGCCGCGATGGCAGAGACGCCGAACGTGATGCCGTCGCTGCACATGCCTTTGCAGTCGGGTTCAGACGCCGTACTGAAGGCCATGCGCCGTTCGTACCGCCGCGACAAGTACCTCGGCATCATCGAGCGCGTTCGCGCAGTCATGCCAGATGCGGCGATCACCACCGACATCATCGTTGGGTTCCCCGGTGAGACCGACGCTGACTTCGAACAGACCTTGGAGGTGGCGTCTGAGGCACGCTTTGCCAGCGCCTTCACCTTCCAGTACTCCAAACGGCCAGGCACACCAGCTGCAGACATGGCGGACCAGATTCCGGCAGAGGTCGTGAAGGAGCGTTACCAACGCCTGGTCGATCTCGTTGAAGATGTTGCGTGGGATGAGGCGAAGAAGCAGGTGGGGCGCTCCGTCGATGTGCTCGTCGCCGAAGGGGAAGGCCGCAAGGACGACGCCACCGGGCGTCTTTCGGGTCGAGCCGCTGACAACCGGTTGGTGCACTTTGCGGTCGGCGACGAGGTGCCACGTCCAGGTGACATGGCCAGTGTCCAGGTGACGTACGCCGCACCGCATCACTTGGTGGCCGATGGCCCCGTTGGCGGCGTCCGGCGGACCGCTGCCGGAGATGCCTGGGAGCGGCGTCAGTCGGACCTCGGCTGCGGCCCGGTGGCCGGTGCAGATCTGTCAGGTGCTGCCGGTGCCGTTGCCCTCGGACTGCCGACCGTTGGCGCAACGCTCCGCACGGCTCAGGTGCTCTGACGGTGCTGGTCGCCGCTGCCTTCCTGCCGCATCCCCCTGTCTTGGTGCCGGAAGTGGCCGCGGGCGCAGCGCCCGAGCTCGCCGGGGTGCGCGAGGCATGTGCCCTTGCTCTGCAACGAGTGCTGGCGGCTGAGCCAGACCTGGTGATCGTCGTTGGAGACGACAGCAAGCGCTCGACGTACCGGGCTGGTGCGCGTGGTTCGTTCGCCGGGTTCGGGGTGCCGGTGGCGACGGCACTGCCCGGCTCTGCCAGCGATGGGGTGGGTGATGGGGCCGAGCGGGCCGGAACAAGACTTCCGCTCTCGTTGGCGGTCGGCGCGTGGCTGATGCAGCGCGGTGGACCATGGCCAACGGTCCGCGGTGAAGGAGTGCCGGCCACGATGGGATCGTCGGACGCGGCGTCGCTCGGCAAGCAGTGGGCCGCGTCGTCAGAACGTGTGGCACTCATCGTCATGGGCGATGGGGCAGCCACCTTGACGGTGAAGGCGCCGGGATACCTGGTGGAGGGCGCTGAGCAGTGGCAGAAGCAGGTCACTCAGGCGCTAGCCGATGCGGACCTGTCGGCGTTGAGGGCGATCACGCCTGCGGACACGAGCACGGTCGGAGCTGCCGGACGGGTCGCGTGGCAGGTGGCCGCTGGAGCGGCAGACGGGGCGGCGGAGCAGGGCGACCGATGGGTTGGCGAGCTGCTGGCCGACGACGCTCCCTACGGCGTCGCCTATGTCGTGGCCCTCTGGCAGCGGGCGCCAGCATGATCGCGGTCGTGGGCTCGACGGCCGTTGGCAAGTCCGACTTCGCTGTGCGCCTGGCCAACGAGCTGCAGGCGGGGGGCAGGGGGGCAGAGGTCGTCAACGCTGACTCCATGCAGGTCTATCGCGGCATGGACATCGGCACGGCGAAGCTCACCGAGCCAGAGCGAAGCGGCGTCGAGCACCACCTGCTCGACATCTGGCCGGTCACCAAGACGGCGACTCTGGCGGAGTATCAGCAGCTGGCGCTGGACACGGTCGCCGATATCGCTACGCGTGGTCGGACGCCGATCCTCGTAGGAGGCTCTGGCATGTATGTCCACGCCGTCGTCGACCAGTGGGACATTCCGGGGACCGACCCGGACATCCGCGCAGCACTTGAGGTTGAGCTCAAGGAGTCCGGGCCCGAGGCATTGCATGCGCGATTGGTTGACAGCGATCCGGCAGCTGCGACGGCGATCTTGCCGACCAACGGTCGGCGCATCGTGCGCGCGCTGGAGGTGGTGTCCCTGCGAGGGTCGTTCTCGGCAACCCTGCCAACGTTCGCGCCGAATCCCGGCGTCCGATTGATCGGGCTGAGGTCGTCACGTGAAGAGCTCGACGAACGCATCGAGCAGCGAGTGACGAAGATGTGGGAAAGCGGGTTCGTCGACGAGGTACGGTCCCTCGAAAGTGAGGGGCTCCGCGAAGGGCGCACGGCATCCCGCGCACTCGGCTACGCACAGGTGCTCGGCTTCTTGGCGGGGGAGCGCACCGAGCAGGACGCCCTGGACGAGACAGTCCGCGCGACCAGGCGCTTCGCGCGCAAACAGGAGTCGTGGTTCGGCCGCGACCCCCGCATCGAGTGGCGCGCCGCACCAGCCTGACCCCACCTCTCGCCGAATGTCCCCCCAGGTGCCCCAAATTCGCGCCGAATGTCCCCCTGGGTGTCACAAACTTGCGCCGAATGTCCCCCTGGGTGTCAGCTCGGCTCACCGAATGTGCGCCGAGAACTGGGCGCGTTCGTCAGCCGGGCCGATCGGGCCCACCCCGCTAGGCTCGGCGACGTGAACCACCCACCGCACTCAGGTGCTGGACCGTTGTACGTCAAGGGGCACGGCACGCAGAACGACTTCATCGTCTTGCTCGACCCGGATGGCGTCCACGGCCTGAGCGAACGGCAGGCCAGGGCACTGTGCGATCGACGGCAGGGCCTTGGAGCTGACGGTGTGCTTCGCGCGGTGCCGGCCGATGCTGGTGGCTGGTTCATGGACTTCCGAAATGCGGACGGGAGCCTCGCTGAGATGTGCGGCAACGGTGCGCGGGTGTTTGCCGTGGCACTTCGCGACGCGGGGTTGGTCG
>JBDTTS010000039.1:0-12385 GCA_039930525.1 Actinomycetes bacterium
GACCCGGCCGTCACCGACCGGGTCCAACGCACCAGCAGAAGATCCCGCTGGTTCGATCTGTGCCACTCGCTACTCCACGTCAGCGTTAACGCCCCGGCGTCCCCGGGTGGCCAACCAGACGATAAGCCCTACGAGTACTGCAGCGGCGGCAACTCCACCAACAATCAGCGCGGTGTTCGAGCTCGAGCTCGACGAGCCCGACTCGGCGGTGACCGGCTGGATGTTCATGTACGAGTAGGTGCCGTACTGGAACAAGATTGCACCATTGTCGGACGGCTGCTCGACGAACCCGGTGAATCGGTCGTTGCGATAGGCCTGCAGGTAGTCGTAGTACTCGGTGACCACGTAGGCGTTGGCGTCGTACACCATCTGCTGCGCCTGCTTAACGATATCGGCCCTGGCCTGAGGATCGATCTCTGTCGACTGCTGCTCATAGAGCTTGTCGTAAGCCGGGTCACAGTAGAAGCTGTCGTTCAACCCGGCATAGATCTGTCCACCGGAGGTCTCGTAGCTCACCTGGTCACAGGTGAATACCGAGGTCTGGTAGTCAGGATCTGGCTCGACGACCCAGCCCCACTCGTACATGTCGAACGTGCCGTCACCGGCAATTCCGTACAAGCGCCCCTCAGAGACCGTCTCAGACTTGGAGTCGATACCGATGGCCTTCAGCCAGCCTTCGAGCAGCTGGATCGTCGTCTGCGACGTCTTGGAGTTCTGCCGCGAGTAGAGCTGGTAGACGAGCGGGTCAGAACCGTCAGGCATCGTGCGGATGCCGTCGGCGCCCATGGTGTAACCCGCATCATCGAGCAACTGATTGGCCTTGGCAGGGTCATAGGTGATCGGATCTTCGATCGTCAGGTGCAAGTCGCCGTAGATCGGTGGAATGAACGTGTCGCCTGGCGTTCCGCGTCCCTGCAGTGTGCGGTCGACCAATGCGTCCTTGTCGATCGCATAGTTGATCGCCTCACGAACGATGGGGTCCTTGAGCGACGGGTGGCCATTCCCGATGGGGGTGCCGTCGGTGAGCCGGGCGCCGCCGTTAAACGTCAGGTAGTTGAAGCCGGAGTACTGCGAAGACTTCGCGGTGATGTCTGGGTTGTCGAGCGTGTTGAACGACGACGCCTCAAGGTCGTCAGCGAAGTCGATCTCACCATTTTCCAGCGCCGTGACCAGTCCGCTGTCGTTCTGGTAGATCTTGTACTCAATGCCATCGATGTGGGCTGGCCCGGCCCAGTAGTCCTCGTTTGTGTCGAAGCGGTAGTACTGACCCTTGACCGCGTCGGTCATGATGAACGGGCCACTGCCGACCATGCCGGGCGGATCAGTGCCGGGCTCGTTGGTGTACTTGCGCAGTCCATCGGCGTCGATGTCCTTCCAGATGTGCTCCGGAAGGATCGGGATGGCGAGGTGATCCATAATCGGTGAGGGCTTTGTCACCTTCATCTCGACGGTGTAGTCATCAACTGCCTTCACCGTGTCGATGTTCTTGACGTACGAGCCCCAGTTGGTGCGCTCGATCGACTTGCCGTCGATGATCCGCTGGAAGGTGTAGACGACGTCATCAGCGTTCAAAACCTCGCCGTCGCTGAAGGTGGCGTTCTCGACCAGGTTGTACGTCCAGGTCAGACCGTCTTCGGACGCTCCCCATTCTTCGGCGAGTTGTGGCACCGGCTCGAAGCTCTCTGCGCCGTAGCCCGTCAGGCTGTCGTAACTGAGCGCCCACGCTTCATAGGCCGCGACCGTGATGCCCTTGAAGGGGTTCAAGTTGTCGACGTCCTGAAGTACCCCGACGACAAATATGTTCTTGCCGTCCTGCTCCAATGCCTCTGCCTGACCACCGATCGTCGCCATCGGCAACAGGCCAGCCACCATCGCTGTGCTCGCCACGGCCCCCCACCGCAAGCTCCTCCGCGTCCTTGCCATGCCAAATCCCTCCTGGCGCCGCACCATGCGACAGCCGGCCAGCGCAGGCAACCCGGGCGCGACTCGGGAAATCTTCCGGAATACGACCGCCTGCGTCGCAAGTCTTCCGGTACCCAGTCAAAAATCGCCCCGCGGCGCCTGCTGCGTGGGCCGAACCTAACCGCTGCAAAGGTGACACGTCTACCGTTTGTGATCGAACCGTGTCACCACGAATCGGTCACTGCCGCAAAGGCCGCTGGATATCTCCACCGCCTTCGGCGTCCCCTCGCTACTCTCACGGCAGCGCCGAATCTGGCGGCATCACACTCCGAAGGATCACATGTCTGACCGCGCTCCGTTCGTCGCGCATGCGGCGCTTCCGCGCGTCCGCGACCTACTTGAACTGCCCGAACTTGCCGTCGGCTTGCCGCAGGTGGACGCTGGCAACGGCGGCCTCGATGCCCCCGTGCGCTGGGTGCACGTCAGTGAGCTCCCCGACATTGCGGGGCTCCTCTCAGGTGGCGAAGTCATCTTGACCACCGGGATCGCTCTTCCCGACACCGACGAACAGCTTCGTCTCTATGCCGATGCGTTGTCGGCCGCCGGAGCCGCCGCCCTTGTCGTCGAATTGGGCCGCCGGTTCGACGCGCTGCCGCGCGTGTTGATCAAGGCGTGCGAGGTCCACCGGCTGCCGTTGATCTCGCTGAGACGTGAACTGCGTTTCGTCAAAGTCACTCAGGCGGTTCACTCCTTGATCGTCGCCGAACAGATCAGCGCCCTGCACGCCTCCGAGTCAGCTCACCGCGTCTTCACGCGGCTCTGCGTCGACGGGGCATCGGCCTCATCGATCGTTCACGAGGCATCTCGTCTGTCGGGGAGCGCTGTCGTCTTCGAGAATCTCGTGCACCAGGTGGTGGCTCACGCGCCGGCGAGCCGGGCGACCAACGACGTTCTGCGCGACTGGAGCACCCGCTCGCGGGCGGCCAGGACGTCGGCGCACAGCGATGTGTGTGGGCCCGAGGGTTGGGTGGTGGCGATGGTCGAGGCCAGGGGCGAGGTGTGGGGACGCCTGGTGCTGCTGCCCGACGGCGACCCCAGCGCGCTGCAGCTGATGGTGCTCGAACGGGCGGCCACAGCGCTGACCTTGAATCGGTTGCTCGAGCAGCAGCAGGACCCCATGGAGTTGCAGGCACATCGCACCACACTCGCCGACATCATCGACCGGCGCTTTGAATCGTCGGAAGACATCCACGCCCGCACCGCCGCTCTCGGCGTCCCGACTGCACGCCGGCAACTGGTTGCGGTCGTGGTCGAGCTCAGTGCCGACCGCGCACACCAGCCGCACGCGAGGCCGCGCGACCTCGAAGCCGAGCTCGTGGCGTCCGCTCTTCGGGCTGCAGATGTCAAAGCCCTCGTCGGGTCGCTTCGCCCCGGGCGGGTGGGCGTCCTGCTGCCACTTGCGGACGGCGCTGATCCCTCAAGCATGCTGGCGAAGGTGGCTCAGCACGTTCTTGCCAAGGCAGATTCGGCGAAGATCGGGCGGCCGGTGATTGGTGTCGGGTCGGCGGTCGACAACCTCGACGCGGTGCGGCGTTCGTTCGCCGAGGCGTCGCATGCTGCTGAGGCCGCCCAAGGGTCACCGAAGGACAAGCCCTATTACGAGCTGCCCGAAGTCCAGCTGCGCGGCCTGCTCTACGTTCTCGGGGGTGACCCTCGTCTGCAGGCGTTCGTTGAGCGGACGTTGGGACCGCTCCTTGACCACGATGCGAAGAACCGCACTGATCTTGTGGGGGCACTGCAGATCTATCTGGCGCACGGGCGCAACAAGTCGGCCGCGGCCGACGCGGCGCACCTTTCTCGACAGGCCTTCTACGGGCGGCTCACGACGATCGAGAGGGTGCTCAAGGTGGACCTCGACTCGGCAGAGGCGTGCACCAGTCTTCACGCGGCCGTGATGGCCTACGAAGCCCTCCGCCCTGAGTAGCCGCACCAAGAGACGGGGGAGGGGGGAACGTCACGTTGCGTCCCTATGACGAACGTTTGGCCGTAGTCATCGACATTCGCCGGGATACCGGATCTTCGATGAGTAAGCCGTTGACTTCGTCATTGGGACGCAACGTGACGTTGCCCCCAAACGATGGAGAAGTACGGTGGACGAGTGTGCACGGTGATCGTGGCGTGGAAGTGCGTCCCTGGTGCTCCTCTGGTGGTAGCCGCCAACCGGGATGAGATGTTTCGTCGCCCTAGTGAGGCGCCGCTGCTGTTGGCCGACGAACCACAGCGCTGGGGCGGACGCGACCAACTTGCCGGAGGTACGTGGCTGGCCGTCGACCCCGCCGGGCGCGTCGGAGCGGTGACCAACCGCCATCCTGGCGGCGTCTACTCCCCGCCCGACCGAACACGCTCGAGCCGCGGCGCCCTTCCCTTGGACGTCTTGGCCAGCACCGACTCATCCGCCTACGACCTGATGACGTCCATCGCGCCGGCCACGTACAACCCCGTCAACTTGTTGTACTTTTCGCCTTCAGTCGCGGTCTGGACACGGCTCGACGATGAAGCCGGAAACCACACCGCAGCCCTGGCACCGGGCATTCACGTGATCACCGAGCAGGACCTCGACGACCACTCCGATCCCAAGACAGTTCATGTTCGGGGCCTTGCGCGGGCGGCTTTTGAAGACGCCCCGGAGTTTCCCACGTTCGTCTCTGCCCTGCGGCGCGTCCTTAGCTCGCACGACGACCTACCAACGTGCGTTCATGGCACCGAGCACGGCACCGTGTCGGGTGCGACGGTCGTTGTTACCGCAGAAGGCCGCGTCTTGTACGAGCACGCCGAAGGCCCGCCCTGCGTCACCCCGTACGCCCGCGTCCCCTTACCCATTGACCCCAATTGGGGTCAATAACCACGGCGTTGACTACGTCATAGGGACGCAACGTGACGTTCCCCCCGACCTTGGCGTGACGTCGCCCCCGACCTTGGCGTGACGTCGCCCCCGACCCCGGACGTGGAACGATGACGCTAACTGGCTGTCGGTGAGGCACCATGGAGGCATGGGACGCCTCGTGGACCGACGCCGCATGGTGCGGGTACGCGATGGGGTCCCCACCGAAGTAGTCGACCAGCTCGCCGTTGAGGGCCCCCTCACCATCCGCGTCAACGGCGTCGACACCGCCACCACGATGCGCACCCCAGGTCACGACATCGAACTCGCCCTCGGATGGCTCATCTCTGAGGGCGTGGTGCACACGCCAACCGACCTTGTCGGGGCGATCGCGTGCGACGAGAACACCGTCGAGGTACGGCTCGATGCCTCGATCAAGCCCCCTTCACCGCGACTCACCATGACCAGCAGCGCCTGTGGCATCTGCGGCGCCGACAGCATCACCGAGGTCGTCGCAAGACGTGGTGACATCGCTCTCGATAAGTCCCTGCAAATCTCGCCAGCCACCATCTCGGGGTTGCCGGAGCAACTGCGCGCAGCCCAATCGGCCTTTGACCGAACCGGTGGCCTGCACGCCGCCGGCCTGTTCACGCTCGAGGGCGACCCCGTATGTATTCGTGAAGACGTCGGACGCCACAACGCCGTCGACAAGGTCGTCGGGTGGGCCCTGCAGCACAACGCCCTTCCCGCTTCGCGATGGCTGCTGCAGGTGAGCGCCCGCGCTTCGTTTGAGTTGACGCAGAAGGCCGTGATGGCCGGAATTCCCCTGCTGGCAGCGGTATCCGCACCATCAACGCTCGCCGTCGACCTCGCGCGCGATGCCGGGCTCACCCTGGTCGGATTCTCACGCAATGACTCGTTCAACTGCTACGCGGCCAGCGGCCGTCTCACACTGGCTGAAGCTGCCGCACCGCGCGCAGCGCAACCTCATTGAGGTCGGCACCGCCGGCGTCAACGGCCGCCACAAGGTCGCTCAGCATCGCTGGAGCCCAGAACATCGTCAGGTGCGACGCGACGACATCGACCGCTTCGTCGTCTGAAAGGTAGGCCTGGTTGATCGCAATCTGGTTGACCATGCGCACGAGGTCCTGCTTGCTCACGTCGCGACCTCGACCCGCAGGGGATCAGCCGCATTGGCCGGACGGATCTGCACGGCCGTCACCTTGTACTCGGGACAGTTCGTTGCCCAGTCCGAGTTCTCGGTGGTCACGACGTTTGCACCGCTCTCTGGGTGGTGGAACGTTGTGTAGACAACACCTTGCGGGACGCGGTCAGTGATGAACGCCCTCATGTGCGTCTCTCCGACCCGGCTGTTCAGGGCGACCCAGTCGCCATCGTTGATGCCACGCTCGGCAGCATCAGCCTCGTGGATCTCCAGCAGATCCTCAGGGTGCCACTCGACGTTGGACGTGCGACGCGTCTGCGCACCAACGTTGTACTGCGACAAGATGCGCCCAGTCGTGAGCAGAAGAGGAAATTTCCGGTTCGCCTTTTCGTCAGTCGGCACGTAGGGCGTCGGCACGAAATGACCCTTGCCGCGCACGAAACCGTCGACGTGCATGATCGGCGTGCCCTGGGGTGCCGCATCGTTGACCGGCCACTGCAAGCTTCCCGCCTCATCGAGGTGCGCAAACGAGACACCCGCAAACGTGGGAGTCACTTGCGCAATCTCGTCCATGATCTGCGACGCCTCGTCGTAAGCCATCGGATAGCCCATGGCGGTGGAGATGTCGCACGCCACCTGCCACTCGTCCTTGCCGGTCTTCGGCTCCATCACCGGTCGAACTCGGTTGATTCGGCGCTCGGCGTTGGTGAAAGTGCCGTCCTTCTCGAGGAACGACGTGCCAGGAAGGAAGACGTGCGCGAGTTTGGCGGTCTCGTTGATGAACAGGTCTTGCACCACGAGCAGGTCGAGCGCCTTCAGCGCGGCTGTGACGTGGTTGACGTTGGGGTCGGACTGAGCGACGTCTTCGCCCTGTACGAAAAGCCCGCGGAAAGTGCCCGCGACGGCCGCGTCAAACATGTTCGGAATGCGCAGGCCCGGGTCGGCCCGCATCTCGCGCCCCCACACATCTTCGAATAGCACTCGAACCGTGTCGTCGGAGACGTGTCGGTAGCCGCTGAACTCGTGGGGGAATGAGCCCATGTCGCACGAGCCCTGCACGTTGTTCTGCCCGCGGAGCGGGTTGACGCCGACGCCGTCGCGGCCGATGTTGCCGGTGGCCATGGCGAGATTTGCCATACCCATCACCATCGTCGACCCTTGGCTGTGCTCGGTGACACCGAGGCCATAGTAGATCGCGCCGTTCGGCGCCGTCGCGAAGAGCCGGGCCGCTGCCCGCAGCTCGGACGCCGGAACACCGGTCGCTGATTCCAGCGCCTCCGGGCTGTTCTCCGGACGTGCGATGAACGCTTCCCAGTCGGCGAACGAGTCATCTTCACAGCGCGCAGCGACGAACTCACGGTCGACCAGGCCTTCGGTCACCACGACGTGCGCGAGCGCGTTGACGATGGCCACGTTGGTGCCTGGCAGAAGCTGAAGGTGGTGGGACGCCTCAACGTGCGGTGTACGCACAAGATCGATGCGGCGCGGGTCAACGACGATGAGCTCGGCCCCAGCGCGCAGCCGCTGCTTCATGCGCGAGGCGAAGACGGGGTGCGCGTCGGTCGGGTTGGCGCCGATCAGCAAGATGACGTCAGACTCTTCGACCGACTTGAAATCTTGCGTGCCCGCCGAGGTTCCGAACGTCTGCTTCAGGCCATATCCCGTTGGTGAGTGACAGACCCGGGCGCAGGTGTCGACGTTGTTGTTACCGAACGCAGCCCGCACCATCTTCTGCAGGACGAATACTTCTTCGTTAGTGCAGCGCGACGATGTGATCCCGCCGATCGAATCGACGCCGTACTGCTCTTGCAGCTGCTTGAACTTGTTAGCCGTGAACGAAATCGCTTCGTCCCACGACACCTCGCGCCAATCGTCGGTGATCTTCTCGCGCAGCATCGGCGATGTGATCCGCTCGCGGTGCGTGGCGTAGCCCCAGGCGAAGCGGCCCTTGACACACGAGTGGCCCTCGTTGGCTCCGCCCTCTTTCGACGGCGTCATGCGCACCAGCTCGTCGCCGCGCATCTCGGCGTCAAAGGAGCACCCGACGCCGCAATAGGCGCACGTGGTCTTGACAGTGCGCGTCGGCATCCCCAGCTCGATGATGCTCTTTTCTTGCAACGCGGTGGTGGGGCAGGCCTGGACGCAGGCACCGCATGACACACACTCCGACTCCATGAACGACGTTCCGGACGCCGAGATCAGCGACTCAAAGCCGCGTCCTTCGACGGTCAGCGCCAGAGTTCCCTGGATCTCGTCGCACGCGCGCACACAACGCGAACACACGATGCACGCTTTGGGGTCGAACGTGAAGTAGGGGTTAGAGGCGTCCACCTCGATGTTCAGGTGGTTGTGACCTTCTTGGCCGTAGCGAACGTCGGTGAGGCCAACGGTCTGCGCCATGGCGTGTAGCTCGCACGCGCCATCAGCGCACGAGTCGACCGGGTGGTCGGACAGGTAGAGCTCGACGACCCCTTGCCGCAGCTTGTCAACCTTCGGGCTGGTCGTTGCCACCTTCATGCCGGGCGCAACTGGGGTGGTGCAGGACGCCGGCGTCCCGGGGCGTCCCTCGATCTCAACCAGGCACACTCGGCACGATCCGAATGACTTCATGCTGTCGGTGGCACACAGCTTGGGGACGTCGATGCCGGCCTCGGCAGCTGCGCGCATGATCGACGTGCCTTCAGACACGGTGACGGCGACCCCATCGATCTCGACCTCGACGGTGAGTTCACCGGGTACTGCCGGCGTGCCCATGTCGGTCGCCGACACAGCGCGGCGTTCGGTGGGCTCGTGAAGCAATGTCATGGGGTGACCTCCTGCGCCGTCAGGCCGAAGTCTTCGGGGAACTTGGTGAGAGCACTGCGCACCGGCATGGGTGTGAGGCCGCCCATGGCACACAGCGAGCCGTCGGTCATCACATCGCACAGGTCGAGCAGCAGCGTGAGGTTTCCGGGTCGGTCGTCGCCGGCGGTGATCTTGTCGATAACTTCAACTCCGCGAGTGGATCCGACTCGGCAGGGTGTGCATTTGCCACACGATTCTTCCGAGCAGAACTCCATGGCGAAGCGAGCGAGCTTGGCCATGTCAGCTGTGTCGTCGTGGACGACGATGCCTCCGTGTCCGACCATGGCGCCCGCCGCGGCGAAGGTCTCGTATTCAAGCGGCAAGTCGAGCTGATCGGCCGTCAAGTACGAGCCCAGCGGCCCGCCCACCTGGATGGCGCGGATCGGCCTGCCCGACGCTGTTCCGCCGCCAAAGTCTTCGACCAGCTCGCGCAAGGTGACGCCGAAGGCGAGCTCGACCACGCCACCCTGTTTGATGTTGCCGGCGAGCTGGAACACCTGAGTGCCAAGTGATCGGTCGAGCCCGCGGGACGCGTAAGAGGCCGCCCCCTCGGCGAGAACGAACGGCACGCTGCCCAGCGTGAGCACGTTGTTGACGACAGTTGGCTTGCCAAACAGGCCCTCGAGCGCTGGCAGCGGCGGCTTGGCCCGCACCATGCCGCGCTTGCCCTCAAGGCTGTCGAGCATCGACGTTTCTTCGCCGCAGATATAGGCGCCGGCGCCCATGCGCACGCTGATGTCGAACGCCCGTTCGCTGCCGAGTACGTCTTCGCCAAGCCAGCCGGACGCGCGCGCGATGTCGATCGCTTCGCGCAGGATGTCGCGCGCATCGGGGTACTCAGAGCGCAGGTAGATGAAGCCCTGTTTCGCGCCAACTGCGAGCCCGGCGATGGTCATGCCTTCGAGCAGCGTGAAGGGGTCGCCCTCCATGAGCATGCGGTCGGCATAGGTACCGCTGTCGCCCTCGTCGGCGTTACAGCAGATGTACTTGGTGTCGCCTGGCGCATCGAGGACGGTCTGCCACTTGCGGCCCGCGGGGAAGCCTGCTCCACCGCGTCCGCGCAGTCCGGACGCAGAAACAGCTTCGACGACTCCTTGTGGTGCAAGGCCGATAGCGTTGCGCAGGCCAGTGAGTCCGCCGTGTGCCTCATACTCATCGAGGTTTAGCGGGTCGATGACGCCCATGCGGGCGTAGGTAAGCCGTTCTTGTCGCTCCAACCATGGCAACTGGTCGACCGCACCGTGTCGCAGTGCGTGATCAGCACCGGCAAGCAGGCCGACGTCGAGAAGTGCAGCGACGTCATCGGCCTGCACCGGGCCGTAGCCGATGCGCGTGCCGTTGACATCGACCTCAACGAACGGCTCGAGCCAAAGCATGCCGCGAGAGCCGTTGCGGACGATCGCGATGTCATCACCCCGGCGGGCGGCTTCAGCAGTGAGGGCGACCGCAACTTCGTCGGCGCCGACTGCGCGCGCCGATGAGTCGCGGGGAACGTAGACGGTGGTTGTCACGGGCTTGAGCTCCCAGCCTGCGCGTCTTCGATCAGTGCGTCGAGCCGCTGGGGTGATACGCGGCCGTGCATGCGGCCTGCGACGGACGCCGTTGGACCCAGCGCACAGTTGCCGAAGCAGAAGATCTGTTCGAGGCCCAACGAACCGTCGCCAGCCTGCTCCCCGATGTTGACGCCGAGTCGTTCAACCGCGTGCGCGACGAGTGCCTCTGCGCCTACCGCCTGGCACGCCTCACCTCTGCAAATAGCCACTTCGACGCCAGCGGCCGGACTCGGACGCAAATCGGAGTAGAACGAGATGACACCGTGCACCTCGGCGCGACTCAGATTGAGGACCTGAGCCACCACCGGCACGGTGCTCTCGGGCAGGTAGCCAAGGTCGTGCTGGATGTCGTGAAGGATCTCAAGGAGTGGTCCGGGCTCGCTGCTGCGGGCGCGGGCGATCTCGCCAACGCGCGCGGAAATCGGGTCGGCGGCGTCAGGGGGCACGCCACCCGGGATTTCGCTGAGCGACCGTTCAGTCATTTCCCCGAGCGTAAGCCTCTTGACGTCGAAACACCACGCCCCGAACGGGGACGATCCATCTTGTGGAACGCGCGTTTCACGGCCGGCGACCCACGGGGCTGACCTCCAAGAGGCGACAGACCTGCTGACCACGTCATAAACTGCAGGTTCAGCGACTCAGGGGATGACGAATGCGCGATCGCAGGAACCGCCAGGTGATCTACCTCATCGGGACCGCTGGCCACCCGAACTACGGCGACGAACTCATCGCGGCGGGATGGCTGCGCTACCTGGCTCGCGTAGCGCCAGATGCAGAGGTGTGGCTCGATACCCCAAGACCTGGTCAGACGGCCGTGCTGATGGATGGACTGCACCGGGGTCTTCGCTGCGTTGACACCCTCTTCCATGCCTGCTGGAACGCCCCGACCGAAGACCCTGAACGGATCCTGGCGTTTGGCGAACGGGCGGTGTCCGAGCCAGGACTGATCCCTCGTGAAGCCACCGGTATCCAGAACCTCGCGCATGTCGATCTGATCCACGTCCTGGGCGGCGGATATCTCAACGCTCGCTGGCCACAGCACCTCGCGCTTCTTGGGGCGGCACGGGGCGTCGCCACCCTGCACGGTGCGCGGACCGCCATCACAGGTGCAGGGCTTACTCCATTTGTCGACGGCAGCGAGCAACGGGTGGCCGAGATCCTTGCGGACTTCGACGTTGTCGACGTGCGCGACGAGGCGTCTCTCGACGCACTCGGGGCGGTAGTTCCACACGCGACTCAGAGCGGGGATGACGCCTTCTTGACGCTGGACGATGGCATCTACTGCCCATCGCCTTCCAGCACATTGCTGTGCCTGCAATCGGACCTTCTCGAGGTGCCGTCCGAAGACCTTGCCGACTATGTCGTCCGAACCCTGCAGCTCTGGGGCGTGGACCAAGAACGCGTCACCCTCGTAGAGAGCATGCCGCCAGATGATGCAGCCATCATGAGTCTCCTCACGCCACACCTACCGCGCCTTGAGCTGATGCCGTTCTCACAACTGTGGAGCGCCGGATTTCCAGACACTGCCGGTAGTCGATGGATCTCCACCAGATTCCACCCCCATCTCTTGGCCGCCGCCGTCGGTACTCGGGGGGTTGCCGTGCCGCTTTCCAGCGAGTACTTCGCAAACACCCACAAATTGCTGGCCGCCATGAACAGCGGCTGGGAGCTGGCGCCGAACTTGGACGAACCACTTCCCCTGAAGTCAGCGACCACGCACCCGTTCAAAGGCGGCCTTGCCGCCCTCAAACAGGGCAAGGCGGCGGTGGCCGCAAGCGTCGCAGCATTGGCGCCCGCGAAGGCGACGACTCAGCCGATCAGTGAACAGGGGGAGCCGCTGAAGGCCCCGGGCCAAGCCACCAGGCGTCGAAAGACCACTAGTCGTAATTGGCCATCGTTCTGATGTTGACGAACACCGTGATCAGGACGAAGCCGGCGACAACAGCGAAGCCCTTGCCGATGACCGCCCAGTCAAGGTCGACCAAGATCAGCGAGCGGAGCGCTTCCATCATGTAGGTGACCGGGTTCAACGTCGCCGCG
>JBDTTS010000040.1:0-12249 GCA_039930525.1 Actinomycetes bacterium
CGCCTTCGACCCGAATACCGATCATTGCTGCCCGCGGAAATCCCACGGAGAGGGGATCGGTGACGGCCACGATCTGCATGACGCCGGTCTCTTGGAGCCGCTGCACGCGCTGACGCACCGCAGCTTCTGACAAACCGACCGCCTTGCCGATCGCTGAGTATGGTCGCCGGCCGTCCTGCTGGAGCTGCTCGATGATCGCCTTCGACACATCGTCGAGGGCGGCACCGTTGCTGCGCTGGGAGGCGCGGTCGCGACTGACCATTGGCGCATCCTGTCGCCGATTGGCCCCAAAGGCAAGCGATTCCGTCGACAAAGAGGGTCCTGGCGACGGAATCAGTAAGTGAAGCGGGTGAAGTCTGTCGTTTCCCGCCGTCGACAGCTAGGGTGAGGAGAACGCAAGGACAACGCTAATCCCCCCGATCGAGGAGTGCACGTGAGCGACCGCGTCATCCGCAACTTCATCAACGGCGAGTCCGTCGACTCCGCCGACGGCCAGATGATGGATCTCATCAACCCGACGACCGGGGAGGTCTTCGCCCAGGCAGCCAAGAGCTCAGCTGAGGACATCGACCGTGCTTTCGGCGCCGCCTCCACCGCGTTCGAGACCTGGAAAGAAAGCACCCCCTCCGAGCGGTCCTTGGCGTTGCTGAAGCTGGCCGACGCCATTGAGGCCAATGCCGACGAGTTAATCGCGCTCGAGAGCGAGAACACGGGCAAGCCACTGGCGCTGACCGCGAGCGAGGAGATCCCGCCGATGGTCGACCAGCTGCGCTTCTTTGCAGGGGCGGCTCGCAACCTCGAGGGCCGGGCAGCCGGTGAGTATATGGCCGGCCACACGTCGATGGTTCGCCGCGAGCCGGTCGGAGTTGTCGGTCAGGTGTCGCCGTGGAACTACCCGATGATGATGGCAGTGTGGAAGTTCGCTCCCGCGATCGCCGCTGGGTGCACGACCGTCCTCAAGCCGTCCGACACCACGCCGGCCACGACTGTACGCATGGCAGAGTTGGCTGCTGAGTTTCTGCCCCCTGGCGTGTTCAACGTCGTCACCGGCGATCGCGACACGGGCCGGGCTCTCGTTGACCACCCGACGCCTCGGTTGATCTCGATCACGGGGTCTACTCGGGCTGGTATGCAGATCGCGGAATCGGCGAGCAAGGACCTCAAGCGCCTGCACCTCGAACTCGGGGGCAAGGCCCCCGTCATCGTCTTCGACGATGCCGACATCGCGGCCGCCGCCGAGGCGATCGCCGTGGCTGGGTACTTCAATGCCGGTCAGGACTGCACGGCGGCAACCCGGGTACTGGCGGCTCCCGGCGTCTACGACGACTTCGTCGCAGCGCTCACCGAGCAGGCGCTCAATACCGCAACCACGTACGAGAACGGTCCTGGCGACGAGGACGCGATGGTTCCTCCGGTGAACAACGTCAACCAGTTCGAGCGGGTGCTGGGCTTCTTCGACCGCCTTCCCGACCACGCACGTGTCACCGCCGGTGGCGAGAAGATCGGTGACAGGGGCTATTTCGTGAAGCCGAGCGTCATTGCCGACGTCACGCAGAAGGACGAGGTCATCCAGAGCGAGATCTTTGGCCCTGTCATCACTGTCCAGAAGTTCTCCGACGAGGCAGAGGCGTTGCGCTACGGCAACGGCGTCGACTACGGCCTCGCCTCAAGTGTGTGGACCAAGGACTTTGGTCGCGCCATGCGCATGGCCAAGTCGCTCGACTTCGGCTGCGTCTGGATCAACACCCACATTCCGCTGGTCGCAGAGATGCCGCACGGTGGCTTCAAGCACTCGGGCTACGGCAAAGACCTGTCGATGTACGGCTTCGATGACTACACACGCATCAAGCACGTCATGGCGAACATCGAAAGCTGATCCCTAGCAGAACGGCGGCGGGCCGATGGCTTGCCGCCGTGCTGCTTGTGTGGCGGAGTGGTGATCAGCTGGGCGAGCGCACAGCGTGGAGGGCGGCCGCCGCGACGTGCAGTGTGAGGCACGTCGACACGTTGTCGAGATCGACTCCGAGGATCTCCTCGATGGCGTGCAGCCGCTCGTAGAAGGCGGGGCGCGACAACCCATAACTGGTCGCCGCGACGGATTTGTTGCGCCCGGCGTCCAAGTAGTGGTGCAGGACGCCGAAGAGGTCGGTCGATTGCGCCTCGTCGTGCCGCAAGAGCGGGCCGAGTTCGCGCTCGACGAAGATCTGCAGGCGCTCATCGCGTCGCAATAGATGGAGCAGGCCCGTCAGGCCCACATCGGCGAGCCGGTGGAACGGTCGGGTCGCACCTTCGCTGGCGACGTCGGCCACCTGGGCCGCCTCCAAGAAGGATCGCCGCACGTCGAGCAGATCGACCACCGTGGATCCGGCGGCGATGACGACCGCTCCCTGGTCAGCCTCCTCGGCCGCGCGTGAGACCCGAGACGAGATCGTGTCGAGGGCGTGGTCGACATTAACTCGATCGGTCACCGCCAGCAGCAATCCGATTGTTGCGTCGTCGAGGATCCCCACGAGGCCGAGCGCCCGAGTCCCCTTCAGCGCGTCGGCTGTGGACTCTGCGAGCCGAGTGAGCCTGGCCTGATCGGCCACGGCTCCTGGGCTGGTTGGTGGCGGACGGAGAGCAACGCCCACGAGTGCTTTGTCGTCGAGGGGAACACCGAGGCTGCGGGAACGGAGTCTGATCTCATCGGTAGGAAGGCTCTGGTCGACCATGGCCGCAAGCAGGGTTCGGTGAGACTGCCGCTCAAGCGACTCGTGCTCGCGTTCGATGAGTCTGCCGAGGGAGAGGGCGGCGGCTGATCTCTCGGCGAGAACCAGATCTCGTGGGGTCGAGCCCCGCCCCAGGACGAGCACCAGCCGACCCCAGTCCGTCCCCCGCGCGCCGACGGTTGCCACGACCCAGTCGCTGTTCGGGTCGGCAGTCGATCGCCCCTGCGAAACCAGCGATCGTGACCTCGACTCCCATCGGTCGAGGAGCGCCTCGGCGGATCCACCAGCGGGATCGAAGGCAAGCACCTGGTGGCTCAAGTTCTCGAACACCACGGGTGCATTCGCCATGCGCGCGGTCTGGCGCACGATCGCCTCCGGCCCGGCACCCTCAATCGAGAGCTCAGTGAAGGTGCGATGCACCTCGTCAGAGACCCGAAGCTCGGCCAGCTGCGCGTCGACGATCAGGGCATGCACCGACTCGGTGACTTGCACGAAGGGCGTCTCGCGGCGGAGCTCGACCACTGGAAGTCCTAGCTCTTCGGCGGCTGACACCAGGCTCGTGGGAACCTCGGTCTTGTAGCGCCTCCCGAGTTCGACGATCAAACCCGCGACACCTGCGTTGGCCAGATCGTGGGCAAACGCGACGAGTTGTTCGGGGTCGTCGGGGAACGACAGTCCCGTCGAAAGCAGCAGCTCGCCCCCTCGAAGCAGCTGAGCGATATCGGCGAGCTCAGCAACATGCGTCCAGCGCACCGTCCTACCGAGCCCGGTGGTGCCGGCGACCACTCGGGGGCGGCCACGTCGGAGGGTCTCCAGCTCAAGCACCTGGGCAATGGTCGGATACACCGTGGAACGGTGGCAGACGCGTTGACGCCCTGTAAAGCGACGCTTCCGCAGGTCCACACTTCCTGATCCGTTGTTCGGGACCGGACTCACATCACGATTTCGTCGCATATTGCGCGCAGAACGACGGATTCGCTTGTGAAGCGCGGGATCATCTGCCAGGATCGGCGCTCACCAGCAAGCCTCGCCTCCGAGATGTCTCGGGGCCAGAATGTCAACGGGTCAACGCGCAGGATGTGCTGGGGGACAGGTACCGTTGCCCGCGCCAGGTGGATGCGAGGAGGATGCGATGACCATCGCCAGTCACTTCATCGACGGCAAAGCCGTTGAGAGTTCGACCGGAGAGACCGACGACGTCATCGACCCCAGCAATGGGCAGACCATCCAGCAGGTCACTCTTGCCACACCCGAAGACGTGGATCGGGCCGTGGCGGCTGCGGTGGCGGCGTTCCCTGGGTGGTCAGGCGCCACCCCAGGCGCCCGATCTGACGCCCTTGCAGCGTTTGCCAGGCGGCTCGACTCGCAGGCGGCCGAACTCGCCGAGATCGAGAGCCGGCAGGCCGGCAAGCCGATTCGTTTGGCGACCGAGTTCGACGTTCCTGGCACGGTGGACAACGTGGCCTTCTTCTCTGGCGCGGCGCGCAATCTCGAGGGGCGGGCTGCCGGCGAGTACAGCAGCGACCACACCTCGGTCGTCCGGCGGGAAGCCATCGGTGTCGTTGGCTCCATTGCCCCGTGGAACTACCCCCTGCAGATGGCGGGGTGGAAGATCCTTCCGGCTATCGCAGCTGGCAATACGATCGTTTTGAAACCTGCCGAGATGACGCCGCTTACCTCGGTGATGTTTGCCCAGGCGGCGCATGATGCCGGGATTCCTGCTGGCGTCATCAACGTCATCACCGGTCGGGGGTCGGTCGCCGGTCACCACCTGATCGCTCACCCCGATGTGTCGATGGTGTCGTTCACCGGCTCCACCCCAGTGGGGCAGAAGGTCATGCAGACCGCTGCTGGCACCGTCAAACGGGTTCACCTTGAGCTTGGTGGTAAGGCTCCCTTCGTCGTCTTCGACGATGCCGACCTTGACGCGGCGATCCAGGGTGCCGTCGCCGGCTCGCTGATCAACTCAGGTCAGGACTGCACGGCGGCCACGCGAGCGTACGTTCAGCGCCCGCTCTACGAATCGTTCGTCCAGGGCGTGGCCGACCTCATGTCTCAGGTCATCCTCGGGCCGACCGCTGACCCGGCGACCGACCAGGGTCCGTTGATCTCACGTCGCCAGCAAGAGAGTGTTGCCGGCTATGTCGAGCGAGCCAGGGGCTATGGCGCCAAGATCGTCACCGGTGGCCAGATCCCCGGTGGCGCATTGGCCGAGGGGTCCTACTACGAGCCGACGCTGGTTGTGGATGCCGCACAGGACTCCGAGATCGTGCAGGAGGAACTGTTCGGACCCGTTCTCGTGGTGCTGCCGTTCGACAGCGACGATGAGGGACTGCGGCTCGCCAATGACACGCCCTTCGGGCTGGCTGCCTCGGTATGGACCCGCGACGTGTTCCGGTCGCTCAGGGCCACGAGTGAGATCCGGTCGGGGTGTGTCTGGGTCAACGACCACATCCCGATCCTCAGTGAAATGCCACACGGTGGCTACAAGCAGTCTGGCTTCGGTAAAGATATGAGCCAGTACTCGTTCGACGAATACACCAATGTGAAACATGTGATGTACGACCGCACCGCGGTCGCACGCAAAGACTGGCACCGGACCATCTTTGGGTCGCGGTGACCGGCGAATCGAGGGGATTCGCGTTCATTCCAACCATCGCGGAGGACATACCAGCATGACTGATCTGAACCCATTCACCAGCCCGGTATCGGGCGTTCGCCCAACGGGTCTTTCCCGTCGCGGCTTCCTTCGCGGGGTCGGTGCCACTGGCGCAGCAGCAGCCGGCGCCAGCCTGCTGGCCGCGTGCGGCGACGACGAGCCCACCGACGGTGGCTCAGCGGGCAACGACGAGAAGATCCTCAACTTCGCCAACTGGCCGCTCTACATCGACACCAAGCGCGTCGACGGCCAGAAGACTTACCCGACGTTGGAGGCCTTCGAGCAGGACTCCGGCATCCAGGTGAACTACTCCGAGCCGGTGAACGACAACGAGGAGTACTTCGCCAAGATCCGGCCGATCCTCGCTGCCGACAAGGATGTCGGCGTCGACTCCTTCGTGCTCACCGACTGGATGGCATCGAAGCTGATCAACCTCACCTGGCTGGAGAAGATCGACAAGGCCAACATTCCCAACTTCGACAACCTCACGTCGACGTTGAAGGCGCCCACCTTCGACCCGAGCCGCGAATACTCACTGCCTTGGCAGTCCGGTGTCACGGGGATCGCGTACGACGCCAGCAAGACCGACGAGATCACGACCATCACCGACCTCTTCACCAAGCCCGCCCTGACCGGCCAGGTCACTGCGTTGAAAGAGATGCGCGACACGATGGGTCTGATCCTGCTGGATCAAGGTCACGACCCAGCCGACTTCACCGAGGAAGAGTGGGCGTCAGCAATCGCCTCGCTCCAGGCTGCGGTCGACAGCAACCAGATCCGTCAGTTCACCGGAAACAACTACGCGCAGCTACTCGCGCAGGGCACCATCAAGGCCTGTATCGCGTGGTCCGGAGACGTCATCCAACTGCAGTTCGACAATCCGAACATCAAGTTCGTCATCCCGGACTCTGGTGGCATGCTCTGGTCAGACAATATGCTCATCCCGAAGAATGCTCAGCACAAGGCGAACGCTGAAGCCTGGATGAACTACTACTACGACCCCAAGGCGGCCGCTGAACTCGCCGCCTGGGTGAACTACATCTGCCCGGTCGACGGTGCACAGGACGAGATGGAAAAGATCGACCCCGATCTCGCGGCGAACCCGCTCATCTTCCCGAGCCAGGATGACTACGCCCAGTTGTCTATCTTCCGGGCGCTGACCGACGACGAAGAGACTCAGTTCGCCGCTGAGTACCAGCAAATCACAGTCTGACCTTAGGTCTTTCTTTTCGGGTGCGCCCTTGCCACACTGAGTCGTTGGCCTTCGGGCCAGCGGCCAGATCGCGAGGGCGCACCCGAGAGTCTGTCCTAGCCCTCGACCCCAACCCGCGACTGCGATGAATCAGGACCGATGAGCGAACAGACGATTCCCACCGAAACCCCCGCCACTGCGACTGCGGGAGGTGCCGACCTCCACATCGTGGATGTGACCAAGCGATTTGCCAGCTTCAAGGCTGTCGACGACCTGACCCTGACGATCCCGTCAGGGTCATTCTTTGCGCTGCTTGGCCCCTCTGGCTGCGGCAAGACCACGACCCTTCGCATGGTGGCCGGTCTTGAGCAGCCCAGCGAAGGTCGCATCGTGATCGGCAACGAAGATGTCACGCACAAGAAGCCGTACAAGCGCCCGGTCAACACCGTCTTTCAGTCGTACGCTCTCTTTCCCCATCTCGACATATTCGAAAATGTCGCGTTCGGCCTCCGCCGGTCCGGAAGCAAGGACGTGCGCAATGAGGTCGAGGCCATGCTTGAACTGGTCGAGCTCTCGACGTTCGCCCGGCGTAAACCGACTCAGCTGTCGGGTGGTCAGCAGCAACGGGTGGCTGTCGCTCGCGCGCTCATCAACAAGCCAGAGGTGTTGTTGCTCGACGAACCGCTCGGAGCACTCGACCTTAAGCTTCGGCGTCAGATGCAGATCGAGCTCAAGCGGATCCAGACCGACGTCGGCATCACTTTCGTGCACGTCACCCACGACCAAGAAGAAGCGATGACGATGGCCGACACCATCGCGGTCATGAACGCGGGTGGGATCGAGCAGATGGGCGCGCCCATGGAGCTCTACGAGCACCCGGTGACGACGTTCGTTGCGAACTTCCTTGGCCAGTCCAACCTGATCAAGGGCGAGTTGAGCGGCAAGGCCGGTGGTGACGCCACCCTTGCGGTGCACGGTATGCGCATGGCGATGCCCACAGCACGCGTTCACTCCGACCGCGACGAGGTGTGGGTGGGTGTTCGGCCCGAGAAGATGCAGATCAGTCGTGCCGGCACCCCGGTTCCAGGCGAGAACTCGATGACCGGGGTGGTCACAGATGCTAGCTACATCGGTGTCTCCACCCAGTACCTCGTCGCCCTCCCGTGGGGTCAAGAGGTGTCGATCTTCTCGCAGAACCTGTCGACCGAAGGTCCGCTGAGGGCGGGGGACGACGTCGTCCTGCACTGGAACCCGGCCCACACCTTCGCCCTCGATGCGACGCAGGATGCTGCCGCCGGGGCCGAGAAGGTCGAGGGCGACGAGTGAGCGCCGCGCCAGTTCCAGGGGCTGCCGCATCGGCGCCGGCCGACGACGTTGCCCGGTCGGTCGGTACGAAGGCGTGGACGCCTTACGTCCTGCTGACCCCCGGCATGCTCTGGTTGGCCGTCTTCTTCTTGGTGCCGACCGTCATGCTGGTGAAGATGTCGTTGTCGTCCGGCACTGCCTTCTCCGGCGACGGGACCTTCACGTTCGACTGGAATTTCTCTCAGTACTCCACGGCCTGGAACCAATACGTCATCGACTCGCCGATCTTCCAGAAGTCACTGGTGTACGCGCTGATCGCCACGGTCCTGACGCTCGTGATCGCGTACCCATTGGCGTACACGATCGCGTTCAAAGCGGGCCGGTGGAAGAACTTCCTGCTGGTCTTGGTGATCGCACCGTTCTTCACCAGTTTCTTGCTACGCACCAACGCATGGCAGACGATCCTCGTCGACTCGGGCCCGGTGGTCACCTTCATGGAAGACACCGGCATGCTCGCCTTTCTGCACTCCATCAATACCCCCGACTCTTGGCCCAGTTGGGCTCAGCTCTTTCCTGACGGGCTGACTGGCGAGAATCGGATTTTGGCGACACCACTCGCGGTCATCATCGGCCTGGCCTACAACTTCCTTCCCTTCATGACGCTGCCGCTCTACGCGAGTCTGGAGCGCATCGATGTCAGGCTGATCGAGGCAGCAACCGACCTCTACTCGTCGGCGGTGACCGCGTTTCGCAAGGTCACCTTCCCGCTGTCACTGCCCGGCGTGGTGGCCGGAACCCTGCTCACATTCATCCCAGCGGCCGGTGATCCGGTCAACGCTGCGTTGCTGGGGTCGGCGAATGACGCTCTGATGGGCAATGCGATCGACGCCCAATTCAAGGCTACGGGCAACTATCCGCTAGCTGCCGCGTTGTCAGCGATGCTGATGTTCGTGATCGTCGTCATGGTCGCGATCTATGTCCGACGCGCAGGAACAGAGGAGCTCGTCTGATGTCCGCTCAGACTATTGACGAACGCCGTGAGCAGGCTCTTGCCGCGTTGCCTCCGCACCGCGAGCCCGGCATCGCGACTCGCACGTTCCGGTGGCTGCGGCTGCATCTGGTCCAGTTCTTTGCCGGCTTTGCCCTGCTCTTTATGTTTATCCCGGTATTCGTCGTCGTTGCCTTCTCCTTCAACAGGCCGTTGGGCAAGTTCAACTACACCTGGAACGAGTTCTCGACCCAGGCGTGGACGAATGTGTGGTCCGACTCTGAAATCACCGGGTCGCTGACCCTCAGCATTCAGATCGCCCTGCTGAGTACTGCCGTCGCCACAGTGCTGGGCACACTGATCGCCTTTGCGATCGGTAGGCACCGGTTCCGCGGCCGCACGGGGATCAACCTGTTGATCTTCATGCCGATGGCCACCCCTGAGGTCGTCATGGGGTCGTCACTGCTGACGCTGTTCGTCGCTGCCTCGCTCGAAGGCAGCTTGGGGTTCGGCACCATCACGGTGGCTCACATCATGTTCAGCATCAGTTTCGTCGTGGTGACGGTAAAGGCTCGCGTGGCCGGTCTCGACCCTCGCCTTGAGCAGGCTGCCATGGACTTGTACGCCGACGAGAAGACGACGTTCCGCAAGGTGACGTTTCCGCTTGTCCTTCCGGGAATCGTTGCCGCGGCGATGCTCGCCTTCTCGCTCTCCTTCGACGACTTTGTTATCACCAACTTCACAAGTGGCCAGACCGTCACCTTCCCGATGTATGTGTGGGGTGCGGCTGGGCGAGGGATTCCGCCTGAGGCCAATGTGGTGGGCGCCATCATGTTCGGGATTGCGTTGCTTGTTGTGCTGATTCCAGAGATCCTCAAGCGCCGTCGCAAGGACTAAGGCTCATCCTGCGGGTGCATTGGGGGTCGGAGTGCGCCCCGCTGAGGCATCGTCCATACTCTTCGTCGAGGTGAGAACGTGTCAGGTGTCCTGTCTGAGGTGCCCGTAAGTCCGGCGAGAATCCGCGAGTCGTTGCGTGACGCCGAGCCAGCGCCCTTTTGGCTCGATGATCCAGATGCTCCAGAGTTGCGGTCGCAGCTCATCGAGCACTTGCGCTGCGATCTGTTGGTCGTGGGCGGTGGCTTTACCGGCCTGTGGACTGCCCTGCTGGCTAAAGAGGAGGACCCTTCGCTGGACGTCATCCTCGTCGAGGGTGAGCGCATCGGATGGGCCGCGACCGGGCGCAACGGCGGGTTTGTGTCGTCCAGCCTCACCCACGGACTCCCCAACGGCGTCGATCGCTTCGCCGATGAGATGCCTGCGTTGTTGCGGTTGGGCGATGAAAACCTCGACGGCATCGAGAAGACGATCGCCCGCTACGGCATCGACGCCCAGTGGGAGCGCAACGGTGAACTGACCGCTGCTTACGAGCAGTGGCAGGTCGACGAGCTCGGACACTATGTCGAGCAGGGCAAGGAGTATGGCGTCGGCATCGAGCTCTGGGGCGCCGAGCGCATGCGGGCTGAGGTCAACTCGCCTACTTACCTCGGGGGCTTGCATGAGCCTGAGGGCACTGCTTTGGTGAATCCTGCGCGTCTGGCATGGGGGCTGGCCGCTGCCGCCGAGAGCCTGGGCGTGCGGATCTTCGAGCGAAGCAAGGTGGTCAGCCTCGACGACGAAGGCGGGCAGATGGTGGCCACGACGGGGTATGGCCAGCTGCGTGCCAGCAAGGTTGCCCTTGCCACCAACATCTTCCCCAACCTGGTCAAGCGTGCGCGGCCCTACGTCATCCCGGTGTGGGACTACGTGCTGATGACCGAGCCATTGAGCGCCGAGCAGTTGGCCTCGATCGGGTGGCAGAACCGCCAGGGCGTTGGCGACGGCGGCAACCAGTTCCACTACTACCGGCTCAGTGCTGACAATCGGATTCTGTGGGGTGGCTACGACGCCATCTACAACTACGGCAACGGGCTCAGCGATGAGCTCTCCCAGCGGCCAGAGTCGTTCGTCACGCTCGCCGGGCACTTCTTCACGACGTTCCCGCAACTGGAGGGTGTTCGGTTCAGCCACACCTGGGGCGGAGCAATCGATACTTCGACGCGCTTCTGCGCGCTGTGGGGACAGGCCTACGGCGGCAAGGTCTCGTACGTGCTCGGATACACCGGGCTAGGGGTGGGCGCCACGCGCTTCGGCGCCCAGGTGATGCTCGACCACCTGAACGGGCGCCGCACCGAACGCACCGAACTGGAGATGGTCCGCAAGAAGCCGATCCCGTTTCCCCCTGAACCCCTCAAGTCGGCCGGTGTGCAGCTCACCAGGTGGTCGATCAGTCGGGCCGACCAGCAGAACGGCAAACGCAACGCCTGGTTGCGTACTCTGGACCGGCTAGGGCTGGGGTTCGACTCTTAACAGACTGTAAGGTCGAATCATCCTGAGACTACACTGTGCAGGTTGCTGCCGGCCGATGATGTCGTGAGACTGGGCTCACCGCACCGAGATTTTGGTCGGTCTCCCGCTCCTTCCTCACCGTCCCGCTTCGAGAGGCCCGTTCATGAGCAAGCACGTGACCCACTGGATCGATGGCAAGGCCTTCGGAGGCGTCGCCGCCCGTCAGGGCGACATTTACGACCCCGCCACCGGTCAGGTCAGCGGCCAGGTCGACTTCGCCGACGTTGCCCTCGTCGATGAGGCCGTGGCCGCGGCCAACGCTGCCTTCGATGAGTGGCGGCACGCATCGCTCACCAAGCGCACCCAGGTGCTTTTCAAGTTCCGTGAACTGCTTGACGCACGCAAGGGCGAGATCGCCGAACTGATCACGGCCGAGCACGGCAAGGTGCTCTCTGACGCTCTTGGTGAGGTCACCCGTGGCCAAGAGGTCGTCGAGTTTGCCTGTGGAATTCCGCACCTGTTGAAGGGCGGGTTCTCCGAGAGTGTGTCAACGCGCGTCGACGTGTACTCGATCCGTCAGCCGCTCGGGGTCGTTGGAATCATCTCGCCGTTCAACTTTCCGGCGATGGTTCCCATGTGGTTCTTCCCGATCGCCATCGCTGCTGGGAACGCGGTGATCTTGAAGCCGAGCGAGAAAGACCCGTCGGCGGCGAACTTCATCGCTGAGCTCTGGGCAGAGGCCGGGCTTCCGGCCGGCGTCTTCAACGTTGTACACGGCGACAAGGTGGCGGTGGACCGCCTGCTCGACCACCCCGGTGTCAAGGCCGTGTCCTTCGTGGGATCGACGCCGATCGCCCAGTACGTATATGAGACCGGAACCAAGAACGGCAAGCGCGTCCAGGCGTTGGGCGGCGCCAAGAACCACATGCTGGTGCTGCCCGACGCCGATCTCGACCTCGCCGCCGACCAGGCCATCAATGCTGGATTCGGTTCTGCCGGTGAGCGGTGCATG
>JBDTTS010000041.1:0-11904 GCA_039930525.1 Actinomycetes bacterium
GCAACGACGACCCGGATCGGGCCCGATCGAGCAGGTGATTCAGTCAACTCCGACTCCTCGCACGAGGTCCAGGTCCGGTTGGCTCGCAGGGTAACGGACCACCTTTCGGGTCCATCGCACGGTGACGTCGCTGACGGCCGGAGCCCCGGCTGGCGCCTTGTCCACAGGGCCTCAGCCGGCTCTCAGTCTCCGTTGTTACCGTCTCGTTCTCGCTCACCCCACACCGTCGATCCCCAGGGACACCCCAATGCCTGCTCACGCCCCTCAGCGTGCCGCGCTGGTCAGCCGGCCCCGTACGGTGCTCGCGCTCAGCATGGCCGTGGCAACACTTGCGGCTGGTGTGCTGGTCCAGTCACCCCAGCACGCCCGCGCTGGTCAGCTGCCGGCCCTGTCGACGGCGCCGGCAGCGCGGCAAAGCACCACCCTGTCGCTCGGGCGCACCGAGGGTCGCCACCGCCAGCAAGCCCACGAAAAGCGGCAGGAACAACGCGCGGACGAAAGGGCCGAGGCGCGGCACTCACGCCGCACCTCCAGGTGGACCCTTCCCGTTCCGGGAGCAGGCTGGTCAGCGTCCTTCGGTGAGTCTGGCTCGGCCTGGAGCAGCGGCTTTCACACCGGGCAAGACTTCACCGCGCCGAGTGGAACCCCGATTCACGCGGTCGGGCCGGGCACCATCACTTCGGCGGCCTACAGCGGCGCCTACGGCAACCTCGCCGTGATCACCCACCAGGACGGATCGCAGTCGTGGTACGCCCACCTGTCCGGTTTCAAGCGTTCGTCAGGCAGCGTCTCAGCCGGCGACGTCATCGGCTACGTGGGCTGCACAGGAAATTGCTACGGAAGCCACGTTCATTTTGAGTACCACCCCCGGTTCGGGGACGCGGCCGACCCGCTGCCCTGGCTCCGTGGCAAGGGCGCGTACTAAGCGCTAGAGCTTCTCAACGGGTGCGTAACGCAGCAACAGCCGCTTGATGCCCAGATCTCCGAAATCGATGGTGGCCTCGGCTTTGTCGGCTGCCCCAGCCGTGGTGACGACGGTGCCGAGCCCGAACGTGTCGTGGGTGACTCGATCACCGGCTGTCAGTGCCACCACCTGTCGCGTTCCAGGCGAGCGCCCCGACACCGGGACCGCCCGCGCGATTGAGGGTGGGGGGGCAGAGACTCCGGTGTCTTCACGCTGCCAGTCGATCAGCTCAGCGGGGATCTCTTCGAGGAACCGCGAAGGAGGATTCCACGCCGGCGACCCCCACGCCGAACGCATCACCGCACGGCTGAGATGCAACCGTTCACGAGCCCTGGTGATGCCGACGTAAGCCAGTCGCCGTTCCTCCTCCAGCTCGTGGCTGTTGCCGAGCGAACGCATGTGCGGAAAGACGCCGTCTTCCATCCCGGTGAGAAAGATGACCGGGAACTCAAGTCCCTTTGCCGTATGCAGCGTCATGAGAGTGACGACGCCGCCATCTTCGCCGGCATCTGGAATCTGGTCACTATCAGCCACCAGCGCCACCCGTTCAAGGAAGTCAGCGAGAGTGCCATCGGGGGAGGCGTCTTCGAACTCGTGTGCAACCGCTTCGAGTTCGCGAAGATTCTCGACGCGAGACTCGTCCTGTGGATCGTGTGAGGCCTGCAGCTCGGCCAGGTATCCGGACTGGTCGAGCACCGCCTCAAGGACAGTCGCCGGCCCGGTGCCGGCTTCGACAAGAGTTCGCAAGGCATCCATCATGCGGACGAAACCATTGATGGCATTGACCGATCGAGCTTGTAGCCCTGGAACGATCCCGGCTTTGGCGAGGCCCTGCGCAAAGCCGATGCCATCGCGTTCGGCGAAGACCTCGACGGCGGCAACCGCGCGGTCCCCGATCCCCCGTTTCGGCGTATTGACGATCCGCCGCATCGACACAACGTCATCGGGATTGGCCAGTACACGTAGATACGCCAACGCATCGCGTACCTCTCGACGCTCGTAGAAGCGAACGCCGCCGACCACCTTGTAGGGCAGCCCGACGCGAATGAATACCTCTTCGAACACGCGCGACTGGGCGTTCGTGCGATAGAAGACTGCGACGTCGCGTGGCTTGGCATGACCGGCGTCACCTAGCTCGTCAACCGTCTGTGCCACGAACGTTGCCTCGTCGTGCTCGTTGTCGGCCACGTACCCGACGATCGGCCAGCCGGACCCGGAGTCGCTCCAAAGGTTCTTCGGCTTGCGATTGAGGTTGCGCGCAATCACGGCATTGGCGGCCGACAGGATCGTCTGGGTTGACCGGTAGTTCTGCTCGAGCAAGATCGTTTGCGCGTTGGGGTAGTCCTCTTCGAACTGCAGGATATTGCGGATCGTCGCCCCGCGGAAGGCGTAGATGCTTTGGTCGGCGTCACCGACGACGGCGAGCTCAGCAGGTGCAAGCTCGGCGTCCGATGGACCCACGATCTCTTTGACCAGCATGTACTGCGCGTGGTTGGTGTCTTGGTACTCGTCGACAAGCACGTGCCGGAACCGCCGGCGGTAGTGCTCGGCCGCCTCGGGGAAGGCCTGCAGCAAGTTCACGGTCGTCATGATCAAGTCGTCGAAGTCGACGGCATTGGCATCGAGGAGGCGGCGCTGGTAGACGCGGTAGACCTCGCTGAGCACCTGCTCGGTGGGCGTCTCTGCCGAACTTGCAAAGGACTCCCAGTCGACGAGCTCGTTCTTGAGGTTGCTCACCTGGGAGCTGAAAGACCGAGGCGGATACCGCTTGGGGTCGAGGTCGAGGTCGCGGCAGACCATGGTCATCAGCCGCTGCGAGTCGGCGGCGTCATAGATCGAGAAGGACGATGACATGCCGAGCCGCTTGCTTTCACTGCGCAGGATGCGCACGCAGGCCGAGTGGAACGTGGACACCCACATCGACTTCGCCCGAGGGCCGACGAGGTCAGCAACTCGCTCTTTCATCTCGCCGGCCGCTTTATTGGTGAAGGTGATCGCCAAGATCTGACCTGGCTGGACGCCGCGAGCTGCAAGGAGATAGGCGATGCGGTGGGTGAGAACCCGAGTCTTGCCCGAGCCAGCCCCGGCGACGATCAACAGGGGGCTGGCTTCGTGCTTGACCGCCGCCCGCTGGTGGTCGTTGAGCCCCTCGAGCAGGGCCTTGGTATCGACAGCCGGCCGATGCGTCGACAACGGCTCGGCCTGAGGCGCGAAACCCGGCAGATCGTCGAAGAGAGAGGTCACTGGCCGAAGTCTAGGCGCCTTCGCCGACAGCTTTTAGAACGCCTCAACCTGGTCTGGGCCGCTCGGTCAGCGGAACGATCCCACGACCGTGATGCGTACTTTCACGCCCTTCGCCCCACTGTTCCGGACGCGGACCATGCTTCGGTCCCCCACCCGCGACAGCACCGTTCCGGTCACCGGCTGGCCAGGCGTCACGGACAGATCGACCGAATCCGGTCGCGCCGTTCCTGGGCGCCAGAAGGTGAGCGTGCCAGGGTGCTTGGCCCCCTTCGCCGTGACCTGAAGCAGCACCGAGTCGGTTCGGCGTGGCGTGGCGTCGCCCACCGAGAAGTCTTTGGTGGCACCGTCGCCGAGGTTCTTCAGCTGCAGTCCAGATCCAGTGTCAACGACCGTTTTCGGGCGAGCACGTAAGCCGAGACTGTGTCCACCGGCGAGCGATGCCGGCTCGTAGGCTCCCGCCACGTCGACGGCTACCGAGCGGGTCTTGGTGCCGTCGTTCTCGATGACGATGGCGCCGCCACGCCCTACCGGCACCGAGGTCTGGACGGTCGTCGCGGCGCGTCCGTAGGCAAGCACCGGCACCTTGGGCCGGTTGGTGCCGGCCGGGTACGCGTAGAGCGAGCCCCGGCCGTCGCCAGCAGGCACCGTCAGACTGACGACAGCTGATGACGAAGCCGGGTCGGTCTTGGCCTGGCCCGCGACCGCGACCTTTTGACGTGCTGCCGAGCCGAGTGACAGGGTCGCCAGACGTTTCGGGGCGACTGCATCGAGCTGATCGCCTCCATCGGCGGCGATCTTCTGGCGCAACGACAACGGTGCATCGGGATCGACGTAGTAACCGACCACGCTCACGGCGAGGTCAGTAGCGCCGAAGTCGGTGTAGAAGCTGACCTTGCCGTCTGCGCCAACCGGAAGCACCATGGACGCCGAGCTGATCTTGTTCTGGTTTGCCGACACCCGATTCACCGCAGGAATCTGCCCCCCAGCTGGTCCGGCGGTGAGATTTGACGCCCAGTTGGGACGCCGCATCGCAACATTCAGGGCAACGGCCGACACGCCACGACCGGGTACCGGCCCGGCGCCGGTCGCCTGAACGTCCACCCGGCGACCAGAACCATGCGTGAGCCGGCATGGGCCTTTCAGCATGCCCGTGCCTGAGTCGGTGGAGGCCAGTCGCGTGGGGGCGACGGGCACGTAGCGCATGGGGTCGGTCTCGACCTTCGGCGCCGATGAGGTCAGCGACCCCGTGGAGCACGGCGCACCCAAGGGAGCGCCGTTCCAATACGAGGTGCGCCCGGTGGAGCCGTCATAGCTGAGGCTGATGTGGATGTGGTCGGTATGCGGGTTGAGGCCGCTGTACGAGCCCCACCCTGGGCTGTAGGAGCGCCAGATCCTTCGGTTGAAGATGATGTACATGATGCCCAGACGGCGCGCCATCGCGTGCTTGTTGCCGTCATCATCTGGAGCCAGAAGCCAGTCCAAGAAGGCGTTGGCCTTGTTCCTGCCAGCCTTGGTCGTAGCGTCCACCATCCAGTCGACGGCCCGGCCCTCGTAGTGCTCTGAGGCGGACGTGGACGAGCACGAGTCGCGGGCGATCCCGATCGACTGATCGCTGCCATAGGTTGCGCGGATCAATCCGGCCAGCTTCTCGGCCCCTGGGCGATTGACCGGGCTGCAGAAGCGCTGTACCTCGTAAGGGGCGTACGACTCGATGGCACGCGCAAACTTAGGTGCCACCGGTGTGGGCGGAGCGGCCTCGGCCTGGACGCTGAGGACAAGTGGAAGCAGGGTCGCCAGGAGGGCCAGTAGCACCAAGTGCACGGGCAGTCGCAGGGCGCGCGTCATCGTAGGCATCATGGGTACGTTCGGCGGCGGGAAAGCCGCACTGAAGCCACCTGCCTACCATGACGCGGGGGCGATCACCCGATCGGAGCACCCCGAACCGGCCACCTGGCCGTGATCAAGCAGGAGGAGCCCTCGTGGCCGAACCCATTCCGGACGCCGAGATCGAGCGCGCACTTGTCGTCACCGCCCATCCTGACGACGTCGACTTCGGCGCCTCCGGCACTCTGGCGCAGTGGACGCAGCACGGCATCGCGGTGACCCTCTGCGTGATCACCGACGGCGATGCTGGCGGATTCGACCCCGACGTCGCTAGATCCGACATTCCCGGCATTCGGCGCGCGGAGCAGCGGGCAGCCGCGTCACTGTGGGGCGCTGCCGAGGTCGTTTACCTTGGTTACCGAGACGGTGAGCTCACCGTCTCACACGATCTGCGTCGCGACATCAGCCGGGTGATCCGCCAGGTGCGTCCCAGGCGGATGCTGATCCAGTCGCCCGAGCGGTACTGGGAGCGGCTTCAAGCCTCGCACCCTGACCACCTGGCTGCCGGCGAAGCAGCGATTCAGGCCGTCTACCCCGATGCCAGAAACCCCTTCGCCCACACGTCGCTGCTGCGCGATGAGGGGCTCGATGCGTGGACCGTCGACGAGGTCTGGGTCATGGCCGGACCCAACCCCACCCATCCGGTCGACATCACCGGCACCTTCGACATCAAAGTGGCCGCGCTTCGCGCCCACGAGTCGCAGACGGGTCACATGGACGACCTCGAGACGTTCATGCGCGGCTGGGGCGAGACGGTGGCCCGGCGCTTCGACCTGCCGGACGGCCAACTGGCCGAAGCCTTCCAGATCGTCCGCATCGGCTAGTTCCAAGCCGGCCGAGTGTCCCCCAGGACGCTACTTTCGGACGCCGAGTGTGAGGCTGGATGCCAGTTGGGCGGGGTCAGCGCCAGAAGACGGCGACGACGATGTTCACGATGGTCAGTCCGCCGATCAATCCCCACGCAGCGGTCGTGAGGACGTCGCGCTTGCGGTTGGCGAACACCAAGATGGCGACCACGACGGCGATGGTCAGCTTGACACCGATCTTCGCGTGGTCGACCGGGGCGTCGTCGGATTCGGCCAGTCCGACAAGTAGCACGCCGGTGACCAGCTGGGTGAGGATGCCGTGCACCATCGCATTGTTGACGACGCGCGGCGACGTCTTGATCTGCACCAGAAAGCCGCCTAACAGGCTGGCGAGTCCGATGAAGTGCAGGACGACGAGAGTGTGTTCCAGAAACTCCATGGCGTCACTGTAGGACGTCAGGTCAGCCGACGTTCGGACGCCCACCGCGCCAGCTCGTTGCGGTTCGACAGCTGCAACTTGCGAAGGACGCTCGACACATGAGTCTCGATGGTCTTCACCGACAAGAAGAGCTCGGAGGCCGCCTCGCGATAGGTATATCCCCTGGCGATCAAACGCATGACATCGCGCTCTCGCGGCGTCAATCGGTCGAGCTCTTCGTCGATGTCGGCGACCTCGACCGTCCCCGCGAACGCATCGAGGACAAAGCCCGCTAAGCGTGGCGAGAACACGGCGTCACCGGCTGCTACCTGCCGCACCGCATCGGCCAGATCCGGCCCGCTGATCGACTTGGTCACGTAGCCACGTGCACCCGCGCGAATCGTGGCGATGACATCCTCGGCGGCGTCCGACACCGACAACGCCAGGAACCGGGTGTCTGGCGCCTTTTCGCCGACACGTTTGATCACCTCCGGCCCGTTACCCCCCGGCAGGTGGACGTCGAGGAGAACGACGTCAGGGCGACTTTGCAGAATCACCGTCACAGCGGAGTCGACGTCTTCAGCCTCGCCGACGATGTCGATCTCGTGACCAAGCTCAGTGCGTACGCCCGTGCGGAACATCCGATGGTCATCCACCAGGACGACGGTGGGAACGGCAGCAGCGTCAGTCATCATCTGGTCTCCATCACAAGTTCTACTCGGGTTCCTTCGCCTGGCTCACTGGTGACCGAGGCCCGACCGCCGTGACGCTCGATTCGCCCGAGGATCGATTCCCGTACGCCCATGCGGTCGGCCGGCATGTCACTCACCACGAATCCAACACCCCTGTCGCGAACGTGCACGGTCACCTCGGCGTCGGTCATCTCGGCATACACCGAGACCACTTCTGCTTCAGAGTGTCGCCCCGCGTTCGCCACCGCCTCGCGCGTGGCTTGCAGCAGCGCCGAAAGCGGTTCGGTCGACGCCACATCGCCAACGCACACCACATCGATCCGGACGCCGTACGTATCCTCGACATCGGCGGCCATCTCCTCCAGCGCCACCCGGAACGACGCCGCCAGAGGCGACGGATCTGGGTACAGCCAACGCCGAAGATCGCGCTCTTGCGCGCGGGCAACACGCGATACCGCTGAGGCGTCCGAGGCGTTCCGCTGAATCAAGTTGAGGGTCTGCAACACCGAGTCGTGCACCTGAGCCGCGATCTCTGCGCGCTCCTCACTGCGAATCCGCGCTCGCCGCTCCGCGTCACGTTCGCGCCACAGCCGCAACGCGAAGGGGCTCGCGACGAGCGCAATACCCACCACGACGACGAGTACGGCCGCGAGGAGTGCCCCGGCTTGTCCCAGACCAACTCCCCCGACGCCGAACGCGACCAACCCCACCAGGACCAGCACCGCCCCGAGACCGATCTGCCACAGACCAGAGCGCCGACCGTCCACGCCAGATCGCAGCCGTTCCCGTTGTCCCTCGTCGGCCCGTAGCCAGATCAATGCCGCACCGAGGCCGGCGACGGCTAGCGGCCACAAGGTGCTGACGTCCATGCCTGCGATCGACGCCAACAGCAGAGCGCCCAGCCCCACCCCGGTGGCGCCGAGGACGAGCAGCAGCGAACTCTCGGCACCGCGACCGTCGACGGTCGTCGGGCGATCGACGCCGTCGTTTCTCGGCTTCGAGTCGAGCGGCACCAGCGCCCACAAAATCGCGTAGGCCAAGAAGCCAGATCCACCGATGAACGCCAGCAGGACGAACACGCCGCGCACCCACCACACGTCGACGCGCAAGTGGCTGGCGATGCCACGGGCCACGCCACCAACCATTCGCCCCGACGAGGAGCGAGTCAGCCGCGGCACGGCCGGTGCGGTGCCGTCCGGCGGAACAGTGCCGTCCGGGGATGCAGTGGTTGTCACCTCCCTATCGTGACGTGTCGGAGCGGTGCGTGGGGTCAGGGAGCGCCCTTGGGTTGAGCCCGCAAAGCCAGGGGACACCTCAGGGTGGTTTCAGGGCGTTCGCCCGATGCGGGCACCTTGGCCGGTCGGGTGAGATGGAGCCATGACACAGAACGACACGGGGTACGCCCCGCCTCCGCCCGGCTTCAGCCCACCTACCGCCCCTCTTGCTCCACCTCCGCGTCCGGCCCTGCGACGGACCACGGGCGACGGCCGGGTCCTCGGCGGCGTGGCCGCTGGGATAGCCCGTACCCTCGGTATCGACCCGATTCTGGTCCGTGTCGCCTTCGTGCTGCTGGCGATCTTCGGCGGCAGCGGCGTCGTGCTCTACCTGGCAGGTTGGCTCTTCATCCCCAGCGAGAATCGCGCCGACTCTGCGGGCGAACGCTTCTTTCGCGACCACAATGCGCTGGCCATCACCGCCGCTGTCGTCGTCGGGATTTTCGTCGTGGGGCCAATGTTGGCCTGGGGACTCTGGGGAGACGGCCCAGGATTCGGGGGCATCGTGCTGCTCTTCCTGGTCATCGCGGCAGTGGTGGCCCTGACACGGCGCGGCGACCGGTCACAAGATCCGGTTCACCCCGGTCTCCCGGTGCCCCCGCCGCCTGCACCGGCTGCGACGACCGCGGTACTCCCGCCGTCGGCCGGTGGGCCCACGACGCCGACGATCGTCCTTCCCGCGCCACCTCCCCCTCCTCCGCAGGCGCCTGCACCGCCGCGCCAGCGGTCGGTCCTCGGACTCCTGACAGTCGGTGTTGCCCTGCTGACTGTCGGCACACTGATTGGCCTCGACGTCGCCGACGCTGTCGACGTCGGTGCGGTGACGGTGATCGCTGCCGCCCTTGCCATCGTCGCTGCCGGTCTTTTGGTCGGAACCTTTATCGGACGCTCCCGCGGCCTGATCGCGCTCGGCGTCGTGCTGGTGCTCGTCCTCGTCCCTCTTGCGGCGCTGCCGAGCAACATCCGATGGAACACCGGCGCAGGTGCGGGTGAACGCGTCTACCGCGTCGCCGAGCTCGCCGACCTCCAGCCTGAGTACGAACTGGGTGCCGGGTCACTCACCCTGGACCTACGGCGCCTGGAGGTAACTGGTCCAACATCAGTGGACGCCTCGGTAGGGGCTGGCGAGCTGATTGTGCTCGTGCCACGCGACCTTCCGGTCACGGCCGACGCCGACGTCGCCATCGGAACGGTGGCTGTCCCCGACCGGGCATCCACCGACGGTGTCGACCTTCAGCAGGCCTGGGAGCAACCCGGCACCCAAGGCGAGTACCCGGCGGGGGCCAGCCTCGATCTGACATTGAGCGCAGGACTCGGCGAGATCACCATCGACACCCTTCCGGAGGTTTCCCGATGAAACGCCACCCCTTTGACCTGACGTCCTTCATCTTCGGCGCGGTGTTCGGCGGCGCTGCTGCGGCCTATCTGTTGGCCGAGCAGCTCGCATGGGACATCGATGGCCGATGGGTGCTGCCAGTGGCCCTCATCGCTTTGGGGATCGCCGGGATCGCCGGCGCTCTGGGCGGGTTGAGGTCGAGCGGGTCAGAAGCCGTCGAGGCTGTTACCGACACCGCAGATGCATCCGATTCGGAAACGGCGAGCCCCGTCGAAGAGCCGGCACCAGACCCGGTCAGCTGAGTCAACTGATGGAACCCGATGCCCCGGCGAACTGAAGACCCCGCGACGCGATCGGGGTCAGCTGCAGAGTTCGTACCTCGGCCAACGGGTACCACGTCGGAGAGTCAGAACTGCCGTCTGCGTCGATGACCGTCAGCGGACCCTCAGAGTCGACGGTGAGTCGATACAAGATGCGGACGGCGTGGTAGCGCTCGAGCACCTCTTGGTCGAGGTAGTGCTCACGAAAGTGCGAGTCGACGTCAAGAAGTTCGACGACGCGTCCACGGAGCCCGGTTTCTTCATACAGTTCGCGCACCACGGCGTCGGCGGGGTGTTCACCGTGATCGATTCCGCCACCGGGCAGCGACCAAGACCCAGCTGACGGAGTACGGCGGGTCAACTGCACGAGCAGTAGCCGGTCCTCGCGTTGCACCAGCCCATAGGCGGCGACGCGTTGAATGTCTTGAACGGCCTGAACCACGGTGGTGATCCTGCCACGGACAGCTGGCCGGTTTCGATCTGGCCGGGCGGGGCCCGCGCGGTTTACACCGAGCGGGCCCGCCAGCCGAGAAACCGTAGGTAGTTCCGCGAGCCGATCCGGGCCACGGAAGGCACCGGACTCACGGTCCACCCACGACGTTCCAGGTACTCAAACCAGTCCTGATCCGGTTCACCAGACATTGCCGGCCAATCGAATCGTTGCCAGTCCATGACACCTGACTTTCTGTCGAGCTGTGGGTACTTCTGGAAGGGGCCCTGGGAAGGGGTAACCATTACTTCGGACCCCACGGCCTAGTTCTTTAGGACTAGGTCAAACTTTCTTCCGGAATGTTCTCGACCGGCCCTGCTGCTGGGCGGGCGGGCTCAGGAGCCGTCGCCCCGGAGACGTCGAACCGGTCGATGGCCTGCGAGAAGTCGCGGGCCAGCTCGGTGATCTCCTCGGCAGAACCAGCCGTCTGCCGTGAACCTGCCGCGAACTCCTGCGACATGGCTGCCACCTGCGACATTGCCTGAACGACCTGCTCGGAGGCCGACCGCTGCTGCTGGGTGGCAACCGAGATCTCCGAGACCGCGGTCGTCGTCGAGTCGACCATCTGAGCGATCCGGTCGAGGGCCATTGACGCCGTCCCCGCGACCTCGACGCCGCGACCGGCCTCGCGCGTCCCTGCCTCGGACGCCAGGACCGTCGTCTGGGTATAGGCCTGGATCTCGGTGACCAACCCTTGGATTTGGGCCGTGGACTCCTGAGCACGCTCAGCAAGCTTGCGCACCTCTGCGGCGACGACGGCAAACCCGCGGCCGTGCTCGCCAGCGCGGGCTGCCTCGATGGCCGCGTTGAGCGCCAACAGGTTGGTCTGCTCACTCAAGTCATCGATCAGCACCAGGATTCGACCGATCTCACTGACCTTGTCGCCCAACGCCGCTGAGCTTGACGAGATCGACTCGACGGTGTCAGTGATTCGTCCGATGGCAGCCACCGAGTCCTGCACCGCGGCAAGACCCTCCCCTGTCAGGGTCAAGGTTTCTCCGGCGCTGTCGGCCACCAAGGTGGCGGTGTCGGCGATCTGTGCAGCGGTGGCCGCGAGCTCCTCGACTGTCGCGGTCGTCTCGGTGACGGCCGTCGACTGCTCCGCGGCCGACGCGGCTTGCTGCGCGGCCGTGGCCCGCAGCTCGGTGGCCGAGATCGACAACCGCTCCCCGCTGGCCTGCGCCTGGGCAACGAGCCCTCGTAGGTGAGTCAGCGTGGCATCGAAGCCTTGTGCGAGCGCCGTCATCCGCTCATCGCCAAGGTCGACGTCGACGGTTACCGACAGGTCGCCTTCGGCGGCAAGCGCGAGTGCGTGTGAAAGGTCTTCCATTCGGGCGTCCAGCCGGTCGCGCTCGGCCCGCACCAGTACGTCGTCTGCCTGACGGCGTCGGCGGGCGACGAAAGCCCCGACCAATCCCGCAATGGTGAGCGGGATGCCGACGGCGAGCAAGGCGAGGATCAGCGGCGTGAGGCTGG
>JBDTTS010000042.1:0-11872 GCA_039930525.1 Actinomycetes bacterium
AGGGCGAGCCCGACGGCCGTGGCGAGCCCTGCAATTGCTCGCACGATAAATGACGAAGGCATTCGGGCTCCAGGGGTGGTGACGTCTAGCGTTGCGGGGCTCAAGGCTAGCGGTCTGGATCGCCCCAACGGGGAGACGTGGACCGAGGTGGGGACAGTGTCGTCGAGTAGACCACGAGCCGGGGCTTGCCCGACACCGCCGACCGGGCGAGCACGTTGCCGAGATCATCGGTGTCGGCTGGGGTGTCGACGGGTATGCGAAAGGCGGCGCCCAGCGCCCGCCAGTCGGGTGCATCGAGATCGACGCCGCGCTCGGCGAGGCCCGCTCGTTGCTGGTCGTAGCGCAACATGCCGTAGCCGTTGTCTGACACGACCAGGATCGTGACCGGCAAGTGCTCCTGCGCGAGCGTTGCGAGCTCGCCAGTGGCCATGGCCAAGCCCCCGTCTCCGACGACCGCGAGAGTGGGCGTCCCCGATGCTGCGACGCCGATTGCGGCAGGAAGGCCGTAGCCGAGCGTGCCCCACCCGACCGGGTACAGCAGCTGCCGCGCGCCGTGCACGGCGGCGTAGCCGCCCACCCAGTAGCCGGCGATCGCCATGTCGCACACCATCGGACTGCCAGGTGGCCAGGCCCGCTCGATGGCATCGACGACGGCTGCTGCTTCGCGCGTGTGATGGTCGGCGACGGCGGCAGAGCGCACGGCGTCCCGGATGAGGAATGGGGAATCGGCCCACGGCTCTCGTCCGCCGAGCCGAAGGGCGACGCGATCAACAAACGCGGCGGCGTCTGCGGTGATGGTCAGGTCGGGCGCGTACGCGCCACTTGGCCGCAGGTTGACGTCAATGACGCGGTCCGGTCGTGGCAGCGACCAGTTGGCGGTGCACATGCCGTCCATGGCCGAACCGAGGACGAGAAGCAGGTCGGCGTCGGCGAGCAGGGCACGGGCGCGCGGTTCCATGGCGGGAACATCGACCAGCAGGGGATGGCCAGGGGGCAGCACACCGCGGGCTGCGTAGGTCGCGAAGACGGGGGCGCCGAGACGCCACGCGAGCGTGTCGATGTCTGCCCGGCTGGCGACCACGCCACCGCCGATCCACAACGCGGGCCGCCTGGCGTGGGTGAGCAGGTCGATCGCGGCGTTGATGTCGTCCGCGGACGGCTGCTGGAGCGACTGGGTCGGCGGTGGTGGCACGGCGGGTGCAGGGGCACGGAGCACGTCGGCTGGGATGCCCAAGTAGACGGGTCCGCGCGGGTGAGACATTGCAGCGGCGATCGCGTCGGCGACCGCCGTGACGGCATCGTCGGGCGTTGTCGGCGTAAAGACCGCCTTGGCCAATGGTGCGAACCATGCGCCCTGGTCGGATGACTCGTGCAACAGGCCACGCACGGCGTCCGGGCTGCGTAGTTGTTCTGGCACATCGCTGGCGATGACGAGCAACGGGACGCCGCTGGCTGCGGCTTCGCCGAAAGCCGCGAGGGTGTTCGCGGCACCTGGGCCGGAGGTCACGAGGCAGACACCCAGACCACCGGTAGCGCGAGCGAGGCCGTCGGCAGCGTAGGCGGCGGTCTGTTCGTGGCGCACAGTGGTGATGCGCACACCGGTGGAGTGCGTCGAGGTTGCGTCGAGCTCGGCCCAGAAGGGCAGGTTGTGCACGCCTGGAAGCCCGAAGGCAGTGCTGACGCCGGCGTCCGAAAGCGCAACCAGGATTCGTTCGGCGGTCGTGGCGCTCGTCACGCGGGCATCGTTGCACATCGTGATCGCTGCACGGGGTCGATCACGGCACGGGGTCGTGAGCAGGGGCCGGTCCTAGAGTGACGCCATGACGAGCTCAAGTGGTACGCCGTTCCAAAAGCACAATCCGGCCGACGGGTCCGACGTCGTGTGGAGTGGTGAGCTGCTGGCGGCCGACGCCTTGGTCGACGCCACACGCCGCGCCAGAGCGGCGCAGCGGGGGTGGTCAAAGGTGCCGTCTCCCTCGCGCGGACGGGTGATTGCCCAGGTGGGCCGACTGGTCGAGGCGAACAAGGAGTCGCTTGCGGCGCTGGTGACGCGCGAGATCGGCAAGCCTTATGCCGAGGCTCTGGGCGAGGTGCAGGAGGTCATCGACACCTGCGACTTCTTCTTGGGTGAAGGGCGCCGGCTCTATGGGCAGACGGTGCCGAGCGAGATGCCAAATAAGCAACTGCTTACGTTCCGGGTTCCGGTCGGTGTGGCGACGATCATCACGGCCGGCAACTTTCCAGCTGCCGTCCCCTCGTGGTACCTCGTTCCCGCTCTGCTGTGCGGCAACGCCGTGGTGTGGAAGCCGGCCGAGACGGCGAACGCCGTTGCGGAGGCGCTCACGTCGCTCTTCCACGCCGGCGGTGTGCCAGCTGACGTGCTGCAGAACGTGCCGATGGCTGGCCCTGACACGTTTGCCGGGCTCACGTCCGCCCTGGACGCCGGACTGGTCGACAAAGTGGGGTTCACGGGTTCGACCGATTTGGGACGCGCGATCGGTGAACTATGTGGGCGCCACCTACAGTCGCCCTGCCTGGAGTTGGGCGGAAAGAACCCGATGGTGGTCATGCCCGATGCCGATCTTGAGCTGGCGGTAGAGGGCGCCCTGTTCGGTGGGTTCGGAACGGCTGGGCAACGCTGCACCTCTTTGGGTACCGCATGGGTGCACCGGTCGATCTACGACGACTTCGTGTCAGCGTTCGCGGCAGCCGTTGAAGAGTGTGCGGTTGGCGACCCGACGCGTGACGTCCTGTACGGGCCGATGATCGACGAGCGGTTCCTTGCACGATTTGAAGGGTGGCTCGACCTGGTGCAACCGCACCACACGTTGCGCGGGTCGACGGGGACCGGACGGATCACCGCGTCGAACCCGCGCGAGGGATTCGTCGGCGATCCCTCGACGGGTTTATACCCGCACCCGACGATCGCGGTAGGCGTCCAGGCGACCGATGCGCTGTACAGCACCGAGACTTTTGGCCCACTCGTCGGTGTCGGTGCGTTCGAGTCGCTCGACGAGGCCCTCGAGCTGGCGAACGGGCACGGCTACGGGTTGTCGTCGGCGATCTATACGCGCGATCCGCAGTCGGTGTGGCGGTTCCGCGACGGAGTGAGCGCCGGCATGGTCAGCGTCAACAACTCGACTTCCGGCGCCGAGGCGCACCTGCCGTTCGGTGGCAACGGCAAGAGCGGCAACGGCTCGCGGCAGAGCGGCGTCTGGGTGCTCGATCAGTTCACCCGTTGGCAGTCGATGAACTGGGACTACAGCGGCCAGTTGCAGAAAGCGCAGATGGACACCGTCGACCTGCCGGCCGATCCTGATTTTCGGTTGGCGAAGTAGTGACGTGCGCCGCCGTCAGGGCGGCGTCAGGGTTCGTCGTCCCGAGGTGTCGAGAGTGACCCGCCAGTGCTGCAGATGAACGAGGCGGTGATGGTGCCGGCACAGCAGAACGGTGTTGGCCAGTGAGGTCTCGCCGCCCTGTTCCCAGAAGACGATGTGGTGGACGTCGCAGTGCTCGGGGGTGCGGTAGCAACCGGGGCCGACGCAGGTGCGGTCGCGCGCCGCGACAGCACGACGCAAGGCCGGAGGGATCGTTCTCGTTGCTCGACCGACATCGGTCACCTGCGATGGTCCGTCGAGGACAATTCGTGAGACGGTGGAGTCGCAGCCGATCATCTGGGCCTCGGACGCCGTGATCGGCCCAACCCACGACAGCTGAGCGGGCTCGAGGGTGCTGCCCGGAGCGCCATGGCTGCGTCGCGGCGGTTGAGCGGCGAGTGTTGCTCGGTCGACGAGCACGGACAGGTGTGGTCGGGTGCCGCCGGTTGTGGACGTGTTGATGTGCGCAAGCCACTCCGAACAGATCTCGCCCAGCGCATCGACGCGCTTCTGCGACCAGCTACGCGGGTCGGCCGCGAGCGACGCAGACTTCTTGGCACCGTCGGACTGCGTGTGTCCATCGCCGTGGTCGGCGCCCTGGGGCGTCGGCCGACACCGGGTGTTGAGCGCGGTCATCAGGAGGGCGCCGGTGACCGGATCGAGCAGTCCGTTGACCGCAACCATTCCATCGAAAGTCTCGGCAACACTGAGGCTGCGCCGTTCCAGCCGGCGCAGCGCGGCCTCGTCGGCCCGGTCACGGTCGAAGCAGTGCACCAGGCGATCGCCCACCCGGCGCAGTTGGCCGGGATCGAGCTCGGCGGCGTGTTGCACCAGCGACTCTTCGGCCTCGTCGCGGCGGTCGGCGGGAACCTGACGGAGGACGCTCTCGATCACTTGGGCGTGCCGCCACGACAGCGAACCCTTGCGCACTGCTGTCCCGGTTGCCGGTTGGGTCGCCGTGATCGCGAACGCAACCTTGGCCCGCGCCGATGCCTCAGCGGGCGCGAGGTGACAGCGAGCCCGCATCCAGGAGGCCAGGGTGGGGTGTCCGGTCTCGGCGAGCTCACCGGACTCAGAGAAGTCAGCGGATGCGGCCAGCCACAGCCCCTCAAGCTGATCGAGGGTGCGCCGCATCTCGACCAACTTCTCGGCGGTCGGAAGGTCACCGGCCCTGGCGACGAACTGCCCGAAGACCAACTGTGCTTCTTCGACAACGTAGGCGCCGGAGACGAACGGGTTGTGGGGTGTCTGGCCCGGAACCGACCAATGGCCTGCGCTATCGGCCCCGCCGTCGGTCCCGCCGTACGAGGGTGTGCCCTCGGAGGGTGTGGGGTGGCGATCCACGGTGACCCCCTTTCAGGGTGGCGATGGGTACAGGAGGACGGCCTGTTCTCAGTGACTCAGTGACTCAGTGACTCAGTGACTCAGTGACCCAGTGACCCAGTGACACGAGTGGACCGGTGGCCCATGGGCATCAGTGGTTCTGCGTCTCGATCGCTCATCCGCGGCGCCCACTTCGCGGATCGCGAAGGGTGCGGGCCAGTCGTCCGGGCCGAGCCCGAACTTCTCCGATGGCTAAGACTCTAGGGGGCCCCACTGACAAGACCTTTGAGCTCGCCCCAGCGAGGTGCTCGGCCTAGTGGCATCAGGGATTCAAAGCCATCAGGGACTCAAAGCCATCAGGGACTCAAAGCCATGAGCGGTTCTGCGGCTCGATCGCTCATCCGCGGCGTCCACTTCGCGGATCGCGAGGGGTGCGGGCAAATCGTTCGGGCCGAACCCGAACTTCTCCGATGACGATGACTCTAGGGGCCACCACCGACAAGCCTTGAGTGTGCCCCGGACTTGCGCTCTAGCCCAAGGCCGCCTGGGCGAACGCCTCGGCGTCGGCGGCGTCCTTGAAGACCAGGACGGTGGCGACCGAACCCTGGAGCCACGCGTAGGCGGCTCCGGTCTCGCCCGGAACGTCGACGGTGACGACGTTGGTTCCGTTGATGTCCTCGTAGTCAGGTGCGGCGTTGCTGCCGGCGACACCGCCGGCGAAGCCGGGAAGGAACCCGTCCTCGAATCCGTCCACCGAGGCCGTTTCAGGATCGATCGCGAGGCGCATCACCAGGCCAGCTTCCTGACCGCCCTTGCTCACGAGTTTGGCCTGAACATCTTCGACCTGTGGCGTCCCCTTGATCGTCGACTTCAAGTTTTGGAAGACTGCGCCGGGGAGATCCCGGTAGCTGAATCCCGCAACCTCGGGAAAGTCGCCGACGTCGCCGGCATCAGCGGCATCAGTGCTGTCAGGAGTCGTCGAGCCGCTGTCGGACGGTGTCACGGACGTCTCGGTTGTCGGCGTCGAGTCGCCAACCGAAGGTTGGGGGTCATCGCTTGCGCATCCAGCAAGTGCGACGGCGCATGACGCAACGAAAGTGACGGCGGTAAGGCGGAGCGAGCGCATGATTCCCCTGGCGGTTGATGGTGTGACCCCGGCGAAGAGCCACCGAAGCGGTCAGTCTTCTAAGGTACCGTCGCACCGTGACAGATCTGATGACCGACTTGCTTGCCAAACGCAACGATGTGGCGGCTGAGCTTGAGAAGCTCACCGAACCGACGCCGGACGCTGGTGGCATCTCGTTCGGCAAGCGGATAGGCGACGGCACCAGCATCGCTGTCGAACGCATCACCCAGGTGGCGGCGCACGACGGATTGCAGGTGATGCTGGCCGAGATCGATCGAGCCATCATCAAGGTTGACGCAGGCACATACGGTCGCTGTGACAAGTGCGACGCCGCCATCGCGCCGGCCCGCCTCGAGGCACGCCTCTGGTCGACGCACTGTGTCGCGTGCGCTTGATGGTCTCGCTGGACTCCGCGTAGCCATGCCCTTCCCCCAACGCGCCTGGATGGGCATTCGGACTTCGGTCCCCTTCGGGCTGGCTGCCGGAACGCTCTACTTCATCGTGATCGCTGCGCTGTCGATCTTTACTGCTGTCCTCGACGGACAAGCGCTCTCGCTCTTTGGGCTCGTGCTCTTCATCGGGGTCGGCGCGGGTCTGGGTCTGGTTCTCGGCGTGGTGACCGGGCTATCTGTGGCGGCCGTCGCAGGTCGCGGTCGGACGCCCACCGCCCGACGCATCCTGGGTGGTCTCGCCGCTGGGTTGCCGGTACTGGCCATCACAACCTGGGAGTACCTGACCGACACGATCGGGATTCTGGACGCTGACGTCACGACGGTGATCGCTGTACCGACCCTTGTGGCAACGGTCGGTGGTGCGGCCATGACGGGGCGGTTCGCGCCGGAAGACTAACCGAAGCGACCAGAGATGTAGCCCTCGGTCCGAGCGTCCGTGGGGTTAGTGAAGATCTTCTTGGTCCAGTCCATCTCGACGAGGCGTCCGTGCCGCTCACCCTTGTCGTCGACGTCGGCAGTGAAGAACGCCGTGCGGTCAGAGACGCGAGCTGCTTGCTGCATGTTGTGTGTGACGATGATGATCGTGTAGTCGCTGGCCAGCTCACGCATCAGATCTTCGATCTTTGAGGTGGCGATCGGGTCGAGCGAGGCGCACGGTTCGTCCATCAAAATGATGTCGGGTTGCACGGCGATGCAGCGCGCGATGCAGAGCCGCTGCTGCTGCCCGCCCGAGAGCGCCAGTGCGCTTTCCTTCAGCTTGTCCTTGACCTCGTCCCACAGCGCCGCCCTGGTGAGCGCCTCCTCGACGACGCCGTCCATCGAGTCGACCTTCCACCCATTGACCCTCGGGCCGTAGGCGATGTTGTCGTAGATCGACTTCGGAAACGGGTTCGGTTTCTGGAACACCATGCCGACGCGTCGACGCACCTCAATGGTGTCGACGTCTGATGCGTAGATGTCTTGGCCGTGATACCTGATGGTTCCCTCGACGCGTGCGCCAGGAATGAGGTCGTTCATGCGGTTGAAGCACCGCAGAACGGTTGACTTGCCACAGCCGGACGGGCCGATCATCGCCGTGATCCGGTTTTTGCCGAAGTCCATGTCGACGTCGCGTACAGCCTGGTAGTCGCCGTAGAAGACCGACAGGTCACGCGTGGTGATGACGGACTCGAACGCAGCACCCCCTTGGTCGCCGACAGAGACGCCGCCGGCGCCATCGTCGTGAGTGGCGGAGAGGTCAGGGGGTGACTCGCTCATGGCTCCTGCTGGCGGCTGGTGAAGGCGGACTTGGGTATCGGTGCTGACCACGCTACTTGCTCCTGGAGGTGGGGGAGGATAGCTGGGGGAAGACATGGCGCTACCAACGCCGCTGGGTTTTGTTGCGGATGTAGATGGCGACCGAGTTCATCGACAGCAGAATGATCAGCAGGACGACGCTGGCTGCTGCCGCGAGGTCGGCGTATTCAGGCCTCGCCTCAGTCGTCCAGCTGTAAATCTGGATCGGCAGTGCGGTGAAATTGCTCATCAGGCCGTCGGGATTGAACCGGACGAACGAGACGCCCAGCATGAGCAGCGGTGCGGCCTCACCAATCGCACGTGAGAGCGCCAGGATGGCACCCGTCGCGATGCCGGGAATCGCCGCGGGGAGCACTTGCCGGTAAATCGTTTGCCAGCGCGTCGCCCCAAGCGCGAGCGAACCAGCCCGAATCGACTGAGGGACAGCCCGGATGGCTTCGCGGCTGGAAATCACCACGACCGGCAGCACAAGCAGGGCCAGGGTTAACGAGCCGGTCAAGATAGTTGGCCCAAAGCCCATCCCGCGCGAGATGAACACCAGGCCGAGGATCCCGAAGACGATGGACGGAACCGCGGCAAGGTTAAGCAGGTTGATCTCGATGGCGCGGTTGTACCAGCGGTTCGGATTGCCGTACTCCTCCAGGTAGATGGCAGCCATGATCCCGATTGGAAGCGACCATAGGGCTGTGAAGACCATCAACCACAGGGTTCCGGTGATCGCCGACTGTGCGCCGGCCGTCTCGGGTAGCACCGACGACGGCATGTTGGTGATCAGTCGGGCGTCGAGGCGGCTCCAACCTTTGATGACGACGTAGGTCAGGAGCACGACGAGCGTGATGAGCCCGACCGCCATGCAGAACCAGAGCATCCACTTGAAGGCACGTTCGCGGAGCGGTTCGCCAGTGGTCTTGAGCAGTGGGGCGCTGGACGCCGTTGGCGACTTTGAAGGAGGTGAGGTGATTGTCACTCGTACACCTCGCGGTACTTGCGCACGAGTCGGATGCTGATCATGTTCATCACGAACGTCATGATGAACAGCAGCGCTCCCACCGCGAAGATGGTCTTGTACACGATGGTGCCGGTAGCGATGTCACCCGCTGCTGTAGCCGCGATGAAGGCCGTCATGGTCTGGTGGAACTCGAGCGGGTTGAGCGACATGTTGGGCTGTAGGCCGCCGGCCACGACCACGATCATGGTCTCGCCGATGGCTCGCGAGATACCGAGCATGAAGGCCGCGGTGATGCCCGAAAGTGCAGCCGGAACAACGACTCGCGTCGACACCTGGCGGCGGTTGCTGCCCAGCGCAAAGGCTCCTTGCCGCAAGCCGTTGGGGACAGCAGACATGGCGTCCTCGGAGAGAGACGCAACGGTCGGGATGATCATGACGCCCATGACAAGTCCGGCAGATAGCGAGTTGTAGATGCTGGGGACATCGCCGCCACCGGGGAGAATCCACCGCAGGAAGGGCGTGATCAGGGTGAGCGCAAAGAAGCCGTAGATGACTGTGGGGATTCCCGCCAGGACCTCGAGTGCAGGCTTCAGCGTGCGGCGGGCGCGATCGGTCGCGTACTCCGACAAGTAGACGGCTGATCCCAGACCCAGGGGCAGGGCGACCACGCTGGCGATAGCAGTCGTCAACAAGGTTCCGACGATCAGCGGAAGGACGCCGAACTGCGGGTTGGCGAAGGTTGGGCTCCAGCTGGTGCCGAAGAGAAAGTCGGTAACCGGCACCTCGGCGAAGAACTCAGCAGCGGGGACGAACAGTGATAGGACGATGCCGAGAGTGGTGGCTACCGAGACCAACGCCGCCAACAGGAGCAGGACGACGACAAGCTTCTCGCCGTGCCGAGAACGCTGCTGTTGCAGGAACCCGGGGGTTCCCGCAACAGCAGCGCGTTTGTCGACCTGGGTCGACGATGTCGAGCTCACGGTCAGCTGGCCTCGACCGCTGACTGGAAATCGGCCAGCTCGCTGTCGAGGGTCGACTTCTGATCGTCATTCAGTGGGATGAACTGAGCGGCTTCGGCGATCTCGGCGTCGTTCTCGACGAAAAAGTCGGTGTAGGCCATGGCAGCGTCGTTGCTCGCAGCCTTTTCGACCGACGGGTACATGTACAACTCGCGGGCGAGCGGCGTGTAGGTGCCGTCACCAACGGTGGCCGGGCTCGGCGACACGCAGCCGTCACCGCCGTCGACCTGAACCGCGGTCAGGGCATCTGAGTTCTGCTCGAAGTACGAGTAGCCGAAGTACCCGAGTCCGCCGACGCTGCCTTGCACACCTTGAACGGTGTTGTTGTCGTTCTCGGTGGGCGAGTAGTCGGTGCGACTGGCGCCTTCTTCACCGTTGATGGCGTCGGTGAAGTAGTCGAAGGTGCCTGAGTCGGTACCGGCACCGAAGAGCACGAGTTTTTCGTCAGGAAACGATGGGTCCACCTGGTTCCAGTTGGTGACCTGGCCCTCAGACTTGGGATCCCAGATCGTGTTGAGCTGCTCGACAGTGAGGCAGGTCGCCCAGGTGTTCTCGGTGTTGACCACCACGGTCAGAGCGTCGTTGGCGATCACCATCTCTTGGAACTCGACGCCGTTTTCTTCGCAGATCTTCACCTCGTCTTCTTCGATGGGGCGCGAGGCGTTGCTGATGTCGGTTTCACCGGCGCAAAACTTCTCGAAGCCTCCGCCTGAGCCAGACTCACCGACAGTCACCTTGACGTCGGGGTTGGACTCGCCGAAGAGCTCGGCGGCGACCTTAGCCATCGGCCCGACCGTGCTGGAACCGTCGATGTTGACCGAGCCGGAAAGGCCACCAGCCGTGCTGCTTCCGTCTTCGTTGTTGCTGCCGCCACAGGCGGCGAGGGTCAGGGCCAAGGCCGCGATCGTTGCGGCCGGGGTGATGACCCGGTGCAGGGAGCTGCGCTTCACGTGCGTGGACCTTCCGTTGGAGGAACTTCTCTGACAACTGTCGCGGCGACGCTAGGGAGCCCGGATGACGCGGCAGGGGACAGGTGGTGAACGGACAGTGACCCGCACTCGTCGAGTGTGGAAAACGTCGATGACGTGATGCGGTCCAGAAGGTGAACGGAGCGTGAATTGCGCTGATTTCTGCCCGGACCCCTAGTGCGCGTGGTGCTCGAGGGCCAGGGTCTGTGGCTCGCCGGAGTGCTCGTCCTGATGCACGTGCAACACAGTCATTGAGGCAGTCGGGACGGTGTCTGGCAGCGGATGTTCCCAGGGATCGGCCGCGGGGATGCCGGGACACAGGGCCAATAGGTGGTCGACGAGCTGAGGCAGGTACGGGCGATGCCCACACAGCACGACCGCTTCCTGGCCACGCCACGCGTCCATCATCAACTCGCCAGCTCGCTCCAGCGCCAGATCTGGACCGTCGTGAAAGCCTTGCTCGGTCAGCGTGGGCTCGGACGCCAGGGGAATGCCCGTGGCGAGTGAGTAGGGACGCACCGTGTCGGAGCAGCGGCGAGCGGCCGACGAGTGAACCCGCGCGGCACCATAGGCACTGAGCCGAGACACGAGTTTCTCGGCCTGCGCCTCGCCGGACTCGTCCAGGGGGCGATCCACATCGTCACCGGACCACTCGACCCGCTTCACCGCGTTTCCGTGGCGCAGCACCACGAAGGGTGTGCCGATGGGGTCGTCGGCCAGCTTCACCAGCACGGCATCGTCTGGGCGAGTGATGCGTGCGACTGCCTTGTCGATAGACATCCACCGAGTCCTGTCGACCTCGTCATTGGGGACGAACGGTTGCGCGTCGACCACAGCCGCCCGCCAGTAGTGTACCTGTTTCGGGACGCCGTCGACCTTGCCCTTCGGCAATGACCAGTCGTGATATCTCGGCCGATGGATAAGGAGCACCTCGATGCCCTTCCGTCCATGGCGGGTAACCAGGCAACCGGCGGCGACGATCGGCTCGCGACTCATGACGGCCGACTCATGACGATACGTCCATCCACGTGCGCCATCCCGGGTGCGCCACGCGTGGCCAGATGTCGACGAACTCTTGGCGAGTCTGGGTCACGACGGCACGTTGTTGTGCGTATAAAACCCCGAGAGCGAACGGTGCTCGAGTTCCGCGTGCGCTCGCCGACAACTGGTGCACGAGCTCGGCTGCGATCGCCGCATCCTGGTGCTCGCCGAGCAGCTCGGTGACGTGGGCCAGCTGTTTGGCAAACTTCTTGGCTGCGCCCCCGAATACGGGAACACACGCCTCGACGGTGTAGCGCGCTCGCTTAGCGGTGATGCGTGTGCGGTGCCAATGGTCGTCGTGGCCCTCGAGCTCGCTGTGCA
>JBDTTS010000043.1:0-11857 GCA_039930525.1 Actinomycetes bacterium
TGCGCTCGCCCTTCTTGCCGCTGATCCGTGCCCAGTCGTCGGGGTTGGTGGTGTTGGGCAGGTCTTCGTTCTCTTTGAACTCCTCAAGACACGCGGTGAGCAGGTGCTGGACGCGGATGCCCTTGATGCCGAACTCAAGGAAGTCCTTGATGGCGTACTTCTTGGCGCGGGCCACGATGTTCTCGATCATCGCGCCAGAGTTGAAGTCCTTGAAGTAGAGAACCTCTTTGTCGCCGTTGGCGTACGTCACCTCAAGGAACCGGTTCTCTTCGCTCTCGGTGTACATGCGCTCTACCGCGCGTTGGATCATGGCCGCAGCGGTCGCCTTGCGGTCGCCACCGTGCTCGGCGAGATCTTCAGGATGCAGCGGAAGGTCGACGTGTAGGTACTTGGTAAAGATGTCGCGAGCCGCCTCTGCGTCTGGACGCTCGATCTTGATCTTCACGTCGAGCCGCCCGGGACGCAGGATCGCCGGGTCGATCATGTCCTCACGGTTGGAGGCACCAATCACGATCACGTTCTCGAGCCCTTCGACGCCGTCGATCTCGCTAAGCAGCTGAGGCACGATCGTGTTCTCGACATCAGAGCTGACGCCGGACCCTCTGGTGCGGAAGAGCGAGTCCATCTCGTCGAAGAAGACGATGACGGGAACCCCTTCGCCCGCCTTTTCGCGTGCCCTTTGGAAGACCAGTCTGATGTGTCGCTCGGTCTCACCGACGTATTTGTTGAGCAGTTCAGGGCCTTTGATGTTGAGGAAGAACGATTTGCCTTCTGGGCGCCCGGTGACCTCGGCCACCTTCTTGGCCAACGAGTTCGCGACCGCCTTGGCGATCAGCGTCTTGCCACATCCTGGAGGGCCGTAAAGCAGAATTCCCTTCGGGGGCCGCAGATCGTGCTCGCGGAAAAGCTCTTGGTGGACGTATGGCAACTCAACGGCATCGCGGATCAACTCGATCTGGCCACTGAGCCCACCGATGTTGGCGTAGTCGATGTCTGGGACTTCTTCGAGCACCAGTTCTTCGACTTCTGCCTTGGGGATCTTCTCAAAGACGTAGCCAGAGCGGGTTTCGAGCATCAACGAGTCGCCGGCGCGGATCTGCACCCCACGAAGGGTTTCCGCAAGCCGAACGATGCGCTCGTCGTCGGTGTGCCCAATGACGAGCGCACGGTCGCCATCGGCCAACAGTTCTTTGAACATGACGACTTCGCCGACCTGCTCGAAGTTCATCACCTGGACGATGTTCATGGCTTCGTTGAGCATGACTTCTCGGCCGCGCAACAGATCATCGCGGTCGACGTCAGGGCTCACCGCGACACGCAGCTTTCGGCCACCGGTAAAGACGTCAACGGTTCCATCATCGAAGGCGGCGAGGAAGACCCCATAGCCTGACGGCGGCTGGGCCAACCGGTCAATCTCCTCCTTCATCGCCAAGAGCTGGGCCTTGGCCTCGTGGAGGGTGGTGGTGAGCCGTGAGTTGCGCTCTTGCAACGAGACGATCTCGCGGCGCAGTCCGTCAGCGTCTGGTGCCGTGGAGGCACCCTGGTTGTCCGGTCTGTCGTGCGTCATGGCGCACCTCCGCGTCGGGTCATGCCGGTCGTACCGCGCCAGCGGTAGAACGTCTTCCGACCCTAACCCTCGGCAGGAGATCGCGAGACCTGGACCAATCCTGGCGTGTCGGACCGGTTACTTTCTGTGATCATCCCTTGGCGGGGCGCCGGCGGCGCGGTGGAGCGGTCACCCCAGGCGCCAGCCGTCGGCTCGTGACGAGAAATCCGGTGTGCCCGATCATCCGATGGTCTGGACGAACCGCCAGACCCTCAACGTGCCAGGTGCGCACGATCGTCTCGCTGGATGCCGGTTCGGTGAATCCCCCGTGCTCACGCAGACGCTCGACGGTTGCCGAGAGCTGCGTGGTGGTGGCCACGTAGCAGCAGAGCACGCCGCCTGGCCGCAGGACGCCTCCGACGGCGTCAAGGCATTCCCACGGGGCGAGCATGTCGAGCACTACTCGGTCGACCGGTTCATCGGACATGGTCTCGACGAGGTCTCCCACCGTCAGCGTCCAACCGGGTGGCTCAGTGCCAAAGAAGGACGCCACATTGCTTCTGGCGACCTCGGCGAAGTCGTCTCTCCGTTCGTACGAGTGCACCGAGCCTTCATCCCCGACGGCCCGCAGCAACGAGCAGGTGAGCGCACCCGAGCCGGCTCCCGCCTCAAGCACCTTCGCGCCAGGAAATATGTCGGCGACCCCGACGATCTGCGCTGCGTCCTTGGGGTAGACCACGGTCGCGCCTCGTGGCATCGACAGCACGAAGTCGGACAGGAGCGGTCTAAGGGCGAGGTAGGCCACGCCTCCGGTCGACATCACGACCACACCCTCCGGTTGCCCGAGCAGGTCATCGTGAGCGATGGCGCCTTTGTGTGTGTGGAACTGTTTGCCTGGCTCAAGGGCGACGGTATGCAGCTTGCCCTTGGTGTCGGTCAGCTGGACGCGGTCACCTTGAGCCAAGGGCGCTCCGACGTGCGATGCAGGTCCGCAGCTGGGCACCGACGACTCCTCGTGTTCTGGCGCGGGTGGACTCGTCACGACTTCGTGCGGCGGGCCGCCAGAGCGTTCTCGACGTCGGCCGTGACGACGACACCGTAGACGGTGCCTTGCTGGTCCTCGACCACGTGTACCTCAGCCGGATATGTAGTCAGCGCTTCGATCAGGGGTTGCCCGGCAAGATCTGGTGACAGGCGGGTTGCCTCCTCTGCGGTGAGTGCCACGGAAGAAACGGGCACCCATGGCCGGCGTTCGACGGGGACGGCTGCCGCTGCCTCGGGGCGAACGACACCTGCAACGTCGCCGTGCGCATCGGTGACCACGAGCGCTGCGCGCTCGTCGCGCGGAAGGGACATCGCGGTGGCCAGCGGGGTGTCGTGCGCCACGAGAACCACCGGCCTCACGAGGTCGGAGACCGACAGAACCGTGATGGCACGCGACATCCCCGCGTACTTCAGTGAACGGCTCGCTTCGACCCAGATGAAGCCGGCCAAGATCAGGCCCCAGACGAGCCAGATCACATCGGGGCGTCCCAGCAGCACAGGAAGTACGGCGAGAAGGGCGACCACAACGGCGAACCCTCGTCCGGTCCAGCCAGCGACCACGGTTCCGAGGTACTCCCGGCCGGAGGCAGCCCACACGACGTCGCGCAGCAGGCGTCCACCATCGAGCGGCAGCGCGGGGACAAGATTGAGGACCCCCACGATCAAGTTGGCAGCTGTGAGCTGCCAGGCGACGAAGGAAAAGACAGTTCCCTCAGGCGCCAGCAGATAGCCGAGCCAGGCCACCCCGCCCACCAGAAGTGACGTGAGCGGGCCGACCACGGCGATCGTGAAGTCAACCCACGGCCGTTTCGTCTCGGCCTCCATGGCGGTCACGCCACCAATGAGATGGATGGTCATCGAGCGAACCTTCAGCCCGAAGTGCTGCGCCATGACGGCGTGAGCCATCTCATGGGCGAGCACCGACAGCCCAAGAAGAACGGCAAAAGTTGCCCCGACGATTAACGTCCATGGCGATTCGAGGAGCAGCCACCGTTCCACCACCGGAGCAAAGATCCACGCGATGATCGCTGCGCCCACGAACCACGAGGTCGACAGTCGAAGTGGAACCCCGAAGGGCTGACCCAGCGAGAGGCCAGACAGCCGGTCCGCTGAGGGAGGCGGCTGGGTCCGCTCTGGCGGAGGGGTCTGGCTCACCACTCAATGCTACGGGCACCATCGTCGGGCTCGCCCGGCCAGGAGGCGGCGCTGTCAGCAGCGGAGGTGTCAGGAGCGGGCTCTACGCTGCAGCTATGCCTTCGCCTGCTCCAATGCCTGTGCCATCGTCGTCCCAATCGCTGAGCCCTTCGCGAGCTGGCGACTTCATGACGTGTCCGCTGCTTTATCGGTTTCGGGCAATCGACCGGCTCCCAGAGCCGCCGAGCAAAGCGGCCACCCGCGGCACCGTCGTCCACGCAGTTCTCGAGCAGCTCTACGACCTGCCCCAGGGCGATCGGTCGCTTGAGGCTGCCACCGGCCTCGTGCCGACAGTTTGGCAACAGGTCCTGTCAACCGACGAACAACTCGGCGACCTGTTCTCCGGCGATGACGGCTCCCTAGCCGCTGAGTGGCTCGACGGCACCGAGTCGCTGCTGTCCACGTACTTCACTCTCGAAGACCCGACTCGACTTCAGCCGGCCGATCGCGAGCTCAAGCTCTCTGTCGAGCTCGCGGGTGGCTTGGTGCTGCGCGGCTATGTCGACCGTCTCGACGTGGCGCCCGACGGTGCCATGCGGGTGGTCGACTACAAGACGGGGCGCTCCCCCGCGGAGGCCTTTCAACAAAAGGCCATGTTCCAGATGCGCTTTTACGCCTTGGCCCTCTGGCGGCAACGCCAAGAAGTACCGCGCTTGCTGCAACTGCTCTACCTCGGCGATGGCCAGGTGATCCAGTACGAGCCGGACGAAGACGACCTGCTCGCCATGGAGCGTAAGGTAATAGCCCTGGCGGCCGCGATCAGGCGGGCGACCGAAACCGGCGACTGGCGACCCCGCACCAGTCGGCTGTGTGACTGGTGCGCTCATCGGGCGTTGTGCCCAGCCTGGGGCGGCACTCCTCCCCCGCTCCCCGAGAAGGCTGACCCTGAGCGTGGTTCGGGGACCAGTGAGGGTGTCCAGGGGTGAAACCCTGAGGCGGCCACTTGTATCCAGCCCCTAGGGTGGACCGAACCCCACAGGAGGACTCCCCACATGTCTGTTACCTCGACCGTGCCAGCGGCGCGCGCCGACACCCTCAGCAAGATTTATGGCCAAGGTGAGGCCGAGGTTCGGGCCCTCGACGGGGTGTCGGTGTCTTTCGCGAGCGGGCGATTCACCGCGATCATGGGTCCAAGCGGGTCGGGCAAGTCGACTCTGATGCACGTCTGCGCCGGTCTCGATGACGCGACATCTGGCACCGTCGCGATCGGTGAGACCGATCTGACCACCCTGAAGGACGCCGATCTGACCCGGTTGCGCCGTGACCGGGTGGGTTTTATCTTTCAGTCGTTCAACCTGGTGCCCACGCTGACCGCCCTTGAGAACATCACACTGCCACTCGATATCGCCGGGCGTAAGCCCGACCCCGAGTGGCTGGACCGGATCATCGACATGGTCGGTCTTCGTGACCGGCTCGGCAGCAAGCCCAGCCAGCTCTCGGGCGGACAGCAACAGCGAGTCGCTGCTGCGCGAGCCCTCGTGACCCGGCCCGAGATCATCTTTGCCGACGAACCCACCGGCAACCTCGACTCGCGAGCTGGCGCCGAGGTGCTCGGGTTCCTGCGCGAGAGCGCCGACACCCACGGACAGACCGTCGTCATGGTCACGCATGACCCCACCGCCGCGTCGTACGCGCATCGCGTCATCTTCCTGGCCGACGGAAAAATCGTCGACGACATGGATGATCCGACTGCCGATCGCGTCCTCGAACGGATGAAGGGTTTTGACGCGAAGGGCCGGAGGTCTTAACCGATGTTCCGCGCCGCCTGGCGCAGTCTTGTCCAGCACAAGCTGCGCCTCGTCCTCTCTAGCCTGGCCATCGTTCTCAGCGTCGGTTTCGTCGTAGGCACTTTCATCTTCACCGACACGCTGAACAAGACCTTCACCGATCTCTTCGGTCAAACGACCACTGACGTCGTGATCACACCGAAGTCGGACTTCGAAGGTTCCGGATTCGCCGGAGAAGTGGCCACGCTCTCGCCTGAGGTGCTCGATCAGGTCGCGGCCGTCGACGGGGTCGCCAAAGCGGGCGGTGCGGTCTTCGCCGACGGAGTTTCCATCGTCGGCTCAGATGATGTACCTCTTGGCCAGCAAGGGGCTCCGCAGTTCGGCAGCAACTGGAGCGACGATGAGGATCTCACTCCGTATCGGCTGATCGAAGGCGAAGGCCCCAGCGCCGACGGGCAGGTGGCCATCGATTCGGTGTCAGCCGAGGATGGCAATCTGGCGGTTGGAGACACCATTCGGCTCGTCGCACCGACCGGTGAGGTCGAAGCCGAGCTGGTCGGTATCTTCCGGTTCGGGACCAGTGGCAATCTGGCAGGCGCGACCATCGCCGCGTTCGATACCGCCACGTCCCAAGAAATCCTTCTAGATGGCCAAGAGGGTTTTACCGAGATCGACGCTGTGGCAGCTGAGGGGGTTGCGCAGCAGCAGCTGGCTGACGATATCTCTGCGGTGATCGGCCCTGAAGCCACAGTTGTCACCGGCGAGCAGGCTGCTGATGACGCAGCGTCCGACATCACCGATGCGCTGTCGTTCTTCAACATCATCCTGTTGGTCTTTGCTTTCATCGCCCTCTTCGTCGGTTCGTTCTTGATTCTCAACACCTTCTCCATGCTGATCTCGCAGCGCACTAGAGAGCTCGCGCTGCTGCGAGCAGTGGGCGCGACCAGCGGCCAAGTCACCCGTTCACTGCTCGGTGAGTCCCTCGCCGTCGGGGCGGTCAGTTCGGTGCTGGGCTGCGTGATGGGAATCGGCGTCGTCTACGTTCTCCGATGGTTCTTCGGCAACTTTGGGCTCGACCTCGGCAGCACGCCGCTGCAGCTGGAGCCCCGGACGTTCGCCATCGGGATCCTGCTTGGCGTGTTCTTCACCGCTGCTGCAGCGTGGTTTCCGGCGCGCAGGGCGTCGAAGATCCCGCCGATCGCCGCCCTCCGCGACGACGCCACGATCCCCGCCAAGGCGCTCACAGTGCGCGCCATCGCAGGCGCCGTGCAGATGCTGATCGGTGCGGGGGCCCTGATCGCAGGTGTTGCCAGCGGTGGCTCGTCGGGCGCCAGTTTGGTGGGCCTTGGCGTCCTGCTGCTGCTTACCGGAACCATCACGTTCAGTCCGGTCCTGGCCTCCCCCGTCGCGCGCGGTCTGGGGTGGCCGTTGCCCAGGTTCTTCGGCACCGTCGGCCGTCTGGCCGTCGACAATGCGTCGCGTCAGCCTCGTCGGTCGGCGGCGACGGCGTCAGCGCTGATGATCGGGCTCGCGTTGGTCACGGCGTTGACCATCTTTGCGTCTTCGATCACTGCGTCTCTGAACGCCGCCATCGATCGGGTAATCGGTGCTGAGTACATCGTGGCCACTGACACTCAGCGTCCCTACCCACGCTCCGTGGCGAACGAGATCGAAGGACTCGACGACGTCGCAGTGGTTTCCAGAACCACCTTCACTCAGGCCCAGATCGCGGCCGACTCCATCGATCCGCCCACCGGAGATCAAGAGCCACCGACCACCTTCGTCGGAACGGTAGATCCAGCCACCATCAATCAGGTCATCAACCTGACCTTTGCCGAGGGAACCATCGATGATTTGACGGACGAAGGTCTTATCGTTGACACAACGACCGCGACAAACTCTGGCCTCAAGATTGGCGATGACGTCACCTTCACCTTCGCCGGTGGCTCAGGCACTTACGAGCTGGTGGGAACCTACGAGCCCGCTGGATTCTTCACCGGATACTCGATCACCAATCAGGCGCTCGAGAATGCAGGGGTTCGGATCGGCGACACTTTTGTCTACGTGAAAGCCAGCGAAGGCGCCGACCTCGACATGCTCAAGGCCGAGATCGAACAGGTTCTCACCTCCTACCCCGGCGTCATCGTCCAGAGCCAGGCCGAGCTCAAGGAGCAGGTGCAGAGCAACGTCCAAGCCCTGCTCGGCGTCATGATTGCGCTCCTGGGACTCGCGATCGTCATCGCCATCCTCGGCATTGTGAACACCCTCTTCCTGTCGGTACTCGAACGCACGCGCGAAATAGGCATGCTCAGGGCGGTCGGTACCAGTCGCTGGCAGGTGCGATGGATGGTGATTCTCGAATCGGTGGTGATCGCCCTGTTCGGTGCCATTCTCGGCATCGTGCTCGGTGTTGTGTTCGCAACGGCTCTGCAACGCACACTTGCGGACCAGGGAATCGATGTTCTGAGGGTTCCCATTCCGGCCTTGGTCCTCTACCTGGTCATCGCCATGGTGGTCGGAGCACTGGCTGCCGCCTGGCCGGCCTACCGAGCGGCGCGCCTCGACGTCCTTCGGGCGATCACCACCGAGTAGTGGCCACCAGGCCCTCCAGAACCGCCAGGTCGATTTCGGCCAGTGACTCCACGACGTGCCTCCTCGCCGCAGCCTCGATCGGCACGACGCTCGGCACCGCCACCACGTGGCAGCCTGCCGCCTCGGCGGCGTTCACACCGGCAGGGCTGTCCTCCAAGACGACCGACTGGCTGGCCGTCGCTCCGAGAAGCCCGAGCGCCGTGAGATAGGGCTCGGGGTGAGGCTTGAGGTTCTCGACGTCATCGGCGGTGACTTGGTGGCGGAACGGGTTGGTGGGTAGTTGGGCCAGCACCACGTCAACATGAACGCGCACCGATGACGTCACCAATGCCAACGGGATATCAGCAGCCGACAGCGCCGCCAAGAGCTCGAACGCACCTGGCTGGAAAGCGATGCTCTTCGTCAATTGCCGAGTCATGTTTTCGAGCAGCATCTGCATGACCGTGGCGACGGCATAAGGGCTGCCGGTGTGCTCGATCATGTAGCGGGCCGCCACCGGCAGGTTGCTGCCCAGCAGGTCGATCTGTTGCTGCTTTCCCCACACTCCGCCGAGCTGCTCGACGGTGGCCGTCTCGGCCGCGAACCACTGAGGCTCGGTGTCGACGAGAAGGCCGTCCATATCGAACAGAACGGCCTGCAACGCTCCGGATGGCTCACTGCTCGATGCGACGGTCATGAAAGCGGACGTTATCGAGACGCGTCCGCTCGACAGTGCTCGCCCTCGGTGCGGCGCCGCCCGGCCCAGGTGCGGGCCAGCGTACGCTGGCGACGTCTGTTGGACGGAGGGGTCGATGATCGAGTTCGAGGGGCTGCCGCCGCTCAACCAGCCGGTGCTGCTCGCGGCCTTCGAAGGCTGGAACGACGCTGCCGAAGCCGCCACCGGGCTGATCGACCACATCCTTGGTGAGTTCCCAGGCCAGCGGTTTGCCGATGTGGACCCCGAGGACTACTACGACTTTCAGGTGAACCGGCCAATCATTGCCGTCGGCGAACGCGGGGTGCGCGAGATCACCTGGCCGGCGACCTCGGCCTACGCCACGTCGATTCCGGGCGGCCCCGATCTCGTGATCGTTCGCGGGATCGAGCCCAGCATGAAGTGGCGCACGTTCATCAGCGAAGTCATCGGGCTCGCCTTCGAGCTTGACGTCGACCGGGTGGTGACCGTCGGCAGCCTGCTCGCCGATACACCGCACACCCGGCCCGTACCCGTCACATCGGTCGCATCAGACCCAGCAATCGCCGAACGTCTGGGCGTCGAGCTCACAAGGTACGAGGGCCCGACCGGGATCGTGGGGGCACTGACCGAAGGCTTCACCCGCGCCGGCATCGAGACATTGTCGTTCTGGGCGGCCGTTCCGCACTATGTGGCGCAGTCGCCATGTCCGAAGGCCACCCTCGCTCTGCTCCGTGCTTTGGAGGATGCCCTTGACCTCACCATTCCGCCCAGAGATCTCGAAGAGGAATCACTGGCCTGGGAGCGCGGGGTTGATGAACTTGCCCACGACGACGAAGAGGTCGCCGACTACGTCAGATCTCTCGAGGAGGCACGAGATACCGCTGACCTTCCGGAGGCGACCGGTGACGCCATCGCCCGCGACTTCGAGCGGTACCTGCGTCGGCGCAACGACCCCTGACAGTGGCCAAGGACCTACTCGTCGCGCAGGACCACACCGAGCAGCGCGTTCGTGAGCGTGGCGATCTGCTGCGGCGCCTCGTGATCGTCACCCTCGCCGGCTTCGACGCACTCGGCCCACGCATCGACCGCGGCCAGAGCGCCAGGGGCGTCAAGGTCGTTCGCGAGTGCATCTCGAACCGCCGAAACCACTGGCTCTGCGGCCGGCCCTCGATCGGCGGTGGCAGCGAACGTCCACCGGTGCAGTCGGTCCTCACCACCTGCCAGGTCGGCGTCGGTCCACTCCCAATCCGCTCGGTAGTGGTGCGCCAGAAGGGCGAGCCGGATCGCCATGGGGTGATGTCCATCGTCGCGGAGCCTGGACACAAAGACCAGATTGCCCTTCGACTTCGACATCTTCGCGCCGTTCAGGCCCACCATGCCAGCGTGAACAAAGTGTCGTGCGAAAGGCCGATCACCGGTCAGCAGGTGTGCCTGCGAGGTACCCATCTCGTGGTGGGGGAAGATCAGGTCGCTGCCGCCTCCCTGCACGTCGAAACCATTGCCGAGGTAATGCAGTGCGATCGCGGCGCACTCGATGTGCCATCCGGGGCGCCCGTGACCGAAGTGCGTGTCCCACGCGGGCTCACCAGGCCGTTCAGCCTGCCAGAGCAGCGGGTCAAGGGGATCACGCTTTCCTTGTCGATGCGGGTCGCCACCGCGCTCGCCAAAGAGGGCTAGCATCTGATCGCGTGAATACGAGCTGACGAAGCCGAACTCGGCGTCATCACCGACAGCAAAGTAGATATCGTCATCGACCCGGTAGGCAGTGCCTGAAGTCAGCAGCTCGTCGATCCGGTCAACGACCAGCGGGATCGACTCGACGGCTCCGATGTACTCGCGCGGAGGAAGCACCCCGAGAGCACTCATGTCATCGCGAAACAATGCGGTTTCAGCTCTCGCCAGCTCGTGCCAGTCCTGGCCGGTCGCTACCGCACGTTCAAGCAATGGGTCATCGATGTCTGTGACGTTCTGGACGTAATGCACGGCGTGGCCGGCATCGAGCCAGACCCGCTGCACCAGGTCGAAGGCGATGTATGTCGCGGCGTGTCCGAGGTGAGTCGCGTCGTAGGGCGTGATGCCGCACACGTAGAGCCGAGCAGTTGCTTCAGGCGACGTGGGACGGACCTCGCCGGAAGCGGTGTCGTGGAGAGCAAGCGTGCGTCCCTTGCCCGAGACAGCGGGCACGGGCGGTTGCGACCAAGTTTCCACGAGCGGTGAGCCTATCTTGACTACTCAGAACGGCGGCCAAGGGATCGCTGGCCAGTCGGGCGATGGTTGAGGGTGCAAACCCTCGCCGACAAGTCGTTGACCACGCCCCAGCAGAACTGCCACCTCCTCGTCGGTGAGCAACTGATGAAGGACGGCTACTTCTGGCTCCCCCGACGTGACGCGGTCGAGCCAGCTTCTCAGCTCGGCAATTAGCGGTTCTGGGATCGGTGCACCGCGCCACTGCCAGAGGACCGTTCGCAGCTTGTCGTCGACGGCGAACGTGACTCCGTGGTCGATCCCCCAGACCGTTCCGTCGACCGTAGGCAGCAGGTGCCCACCCTTTCGGTCACCGTTGTTGATCAGTGCATCAAAGACCGCGATCCGGCGTAATGCATCGTGGTCGCTCTGGACCAGGGCCACCAGGTCGACTGACTCGTCGACGTCGATCCACAGCTGGGCCATGCCAGGGCCAGCCGGACCCTCGCGCCAGACCGTCGGAGGCACAATGGTCCACCCCAACGTTTGGGCAACGACGAAAGCTGCGACCTCTCGCTGGCTGAGGGTGCCGTCTGGAAAGTCCCAGAGTGGGCGCTCGCCGGCACGTGGCTTGTAGATGACGAGGGGACGTTCGTCGCCAGCGGTCAACCGACAGAGCAAACTGCCGTTCGAAGCGTCGATCAACTGGCCGACGACTTCCAGTTCCCCGTGGGTCAGGTCGTCAAGGGTGACGCTCATTGCCTTCGGTAGCCGTTTGCCCTCGGACAGATGTGACCATCAGGGTCGAGCGGCAGCGTGCAGAACGGGCACGGCGGCCGACCGGCCGCGATCACGGACTCGGCTCTCTCGACGAACGCCCGCGCTGCCGAACCG
>JBDTTS010000044.1:0-11839 GCA_039930525.1 Actinomycetes bacterium
GTCAGAACGACAGCGACGAGCAGGGCCGGCCGCCATCTGGTACCGCGGCGCGTCGCTGCGACAACGGCCGTGGCCACCGTGACCGCCGCGGCGAGCAGCGCGGCAACGATGACGATCTGTGTGGTCGTGGCGCTGATGCCATAGAGGAAGGTGCACACAGCAAGTGCTGCGAGAATTGTCGTCGCAACCCGGAGTAGCGATCGACTCAACGGGCGGGCGGCAAGGGCGGAGCCGACCGCGCTGAGCGCCAGCCCGCCAGCCACCATCTGCCCGGCCGGCTCGCGGGGCACCTCAGGGAGGCCAAGCCCAATCAGCGCTGCCAGCACCGTGACCAGGGCGACGCCGCCCCACGACTCGACCCACGGCCGAACGCGCGAGACCAGCTGCGCGGCAACGCCGGACGCGGCGACCAGCAGTCCGGCCACCAGAGCTGTCGCGATCACCGTGGTCTCGGCGCTCCAGTCTGCCCACACGGTGTAGCTGGCCCAGGAAGCTGCTGCCCAAAACGCTCCAAGCCAACGCAAGGCGCCGGCCGCTCGGCGTGAGAGCCCATGATCCAGGGCAGAAGCAGTGGTGGCCGCAACGCTTAGCGAGGCGAGTGCAAGAGCCAGCCATCCCGGTCCAGCGTCACCTGCGCCGACCAGAACCAGGACGACCCCGACACCGGCGTACCAGGGCCTTGCGGCCCGCACCGGGATACGGGCCGCGATGGCGAAGGCGACGACGCCCGCGACGACGAGTCCCAGCGGCCGCTGGTTGTCGTCGACCGACAGGGTCAGGGCGACGACGATGACGATGTGTCCGGCCCAGAAAAGCGCAGAAACTGCTCGAGGTAGCGACCCGACCGGCGGCCATCCTCGAGCCACGTCTGCTGCCAGCAGCCAGGCGGCGCCCAACGCGACGAGGGTCCACGGAGTAGCCACCGGGTCCCAAGGGGCAAGTGCCGCGTAGGTCACCGTGAGCGCCAGCGCGGCGGCGCCGAGAAGCGTGCCTTCGCGGCTGAGATAAGCGGCTACCACGCATACCGCTGCCACTGCCAGGAACCACCACCCGGTGGTCGTGAAGGGTTCGGTCGCGGCCGTGAGCAGGGCTCCGAGGGCGAGGCCAGCCCCGCCCAGGAAGACCGGGGGCAGCGGGTAGCGGATCAGACGACGCATCCAGAACTCGCGTGGCAGACGTTCGACTGTCAGACCCAGCAAAAGGGCGCAACCACCCCACACCAATAGTGCTCGTGAACGCGTATCGCCTGGGGGACCGGCCCACTCGTCGACGAGTTGGAGGACAAGGGCTGCGGTAGCTGCCCACCCCAGCCATGCCGGACGTGCGTCGCGCAGCTGCCGTGGCACGACAGCGCAGACGACGAGCACGGTCAGCAGCACGATCAGGGTGGGCTCGAACTCACCACCTGTGTCGGTCAGCGCCAACGCGGTCACCGCAGCTGCAACAGCCAGCAGCAGTGCGGACTCGACAGAGACTCGGGCGATGCGAGGGAGGGAAGACGCCGCTCCACGCGCCAGCGCGATGAAAAGGAGCGCTAAGGCCACGGGGACCACTGGCCACCAGGCGTCGCTACTCACCCATCCAAAGTGCTCGATCGACGTCAAAGCGGCAACGACGATCGCGACGGCAGCCACGGTAGGTGGTATCCAGCGCAACTTCTCGGCAGCGCGGGCGTCAAGCCGATCAGCGACGACGGACACGGCCGCTGACCCAGTGAGTTCTTCTGTGAGGCTCACTGCGGCCCAGGCGATCGCGACGGCACAGGACACGATGGCCAAGGTGGCGCTGCTCACAGACTCGGTATCCGCGGCGACGATCCAGGAGAGCAGACCCAACGCTAGCGCCGCGAGGACGAAGTGCCCCTGCTGTGAGGACGGCACCCGAGCGAGCCATGGCCGCGGCGCAACCGCGGAGACCACCACAAGCGCGGCTGCTCCAGAAGCCCACCCCTCGACCGTCAGCGAGCTCGCGGCGTCCACCAGCGGAACGGTGAATGCCCATGCCTCAGCGACGAGGGCGACCACGGCCCATGGCAACACCGACAACCGCTGGGACGGCGCGACCAGCAGCGTGCTCATCAGGAGCACGCACACCAGCGCCGGCTGCCAACTGCCGGGCAGGTCGGCCGTGCTCGCTCCGCCCGGCCAGGTGAGGTCGACCGAAGCCACGGCCACGAGTCCCCCGGCAACTACGCCCACGGCTCCCGTCAGCCAGTGCGTCCAGAACCGATCAGGTGAGTTGATGGCCTTGATGACAAGAGCACCGGTAAGCAGCAAAAGCGCTACCGCCAGCAATCCGGTCGCCCATTCCAGCGCCGCCACCAGGGCGAGCGCTGCACCTAGGGGAAAGAGGGCAGCGGGAGCGGCGTACGAGCGACGCTCTCGTCCCGTGGCTCCGCGTCGGTGATAGTCAGCCCACCAGGTGGCACCGGCAAATGCCAGGGCAGCCACCCACGGTGCGTCGTCGAGCCCGCTTCGTGCAGCGAGCAGCCCGAGACCCACCGACACCGATGTCGCAATCGTGGCGGCCGGTCCAGGAAGCCTGGTCGCGAGAGCTTCCAATCCCAAGACGATGCCAGCAGCGGTTACCACCGCTGGTGTCGATGCCCAGCCGTCGTTCGAACCTGCGAGAAGCGCCAGAACAGCGAGGACGCCGAGCGAGATGGGGCCGGTGGTCAACGTGGCCTGCGCGAAGGGCCACGTCGGCCGCAAACGCGCGAGAAGGAGCGTCACTCCTGCGGCCGCCGTCATGACGGCGACCTCGGTGGCGCGTGGAGTGGCGACGGCTTGGCCGGAGGGGATGGGGTCGAGCCACGACAGACTCAGCAGTCCCAGTGCCAACCAGACCACGGGGGCAACGAGATACGCCAGCGCGCTCGTCGGCCGACGTCTGACCCAAAGTGCGTAGCCCCCGGCGATGGCAAGGGTCGCTGCAGCCAGACCGACGGTCAGACCGACGCCGCTGGGGTCGGGCGGCACCGGGGCGTCATCAACAAAAGACGCAACGGTGACGATGGGCAGCAACAGCCCGCCCGCTACTTCCAGGGCACCAGCGACGACCCTGGTTCCGCGTCGATTCAGCATTGCCGCTGCTGCGAACAAGGCCACAGGAATGGCCAGCTCCGCAACCGGACGCATGGCGGTGTTGATATCGGAAAACGACCAGACCACAAGTCCGAACACGCCCGCAAACAGCAGGAGCACGCCGAGGTAGGCGAGGCCGTGCACAGCGAGGTCAGACTTTACGGTCTCGCGCGTCTCTTGCCACCAGCGACTGACGCTGTTCTGGCGGGGAACAGCAGCGGGAAGCAGCGGCGCGGGCGAATCAGCAGAGCGGGGGCTCGGCGTGGCCTTGGCCTTGCTCTCCCAGAGCCGAGCTTCGTGCTCCCGGGCCACGCCCCGTGCCGCTTCTGGCTGGGTAGTACCCGGCGTCGTCGGACGCGGGGTCGTCCACTGGTGGGTGTACCGAAGTAGGGCAGCGAGCGTGGTTGCCGAGATGACACCGTCGGCTGTTGCCTGATGAAGGATGACGCGCATGACGTCAACCGCGGTCGGGGGTGCGGCCTGTCCCTCGTCGAGCGGAACGAGCGTCATCCCCGCAGCGGCGAATACCCATGGCGACCAGTCGTTGCCGTCGAAGTAGCGCTGGCGCTGGCTACTGGCCGGATCGGGGTACCAGCCAGCAGGCACGGTGGAGGTCATAGGGACGATCATGGCCGCCCAGGGTGCTGGGCGTTATCGAATTGCCCCTAGCGGCGCCGAATACTAAGGCGCGATCGCGTCGCGAATGGAGTCGATGGCCCCCTTCTCGACGTCGGTGCCCTCTGGAGCGGCGTCCGACACCCGCTGGGCGAGCGCGAGCACGACTTCGCGATAGTCGGCGAGATCCTCTGGATCTTTGGCCGTGAGGATGCCGATGCCTTCGCGTAGGGCAGCCAGCACCCCATCCTTGAGGTCGTCGGCCGATGAGTTCACCTTCCAGCCGCTGCCGTGGGTACCCGCTAGCTCGCGGACCAGTTGGCTGTCGCCCTCTTGCGACTGCTTGGCCAAGAACTTCGCGATTGCCCCGGTCTCTTTGAAGGTGGAGGTGAAGCCACGCTCACTGATGGCGACCAGCATGCCAGCACCGGTCAGTCCTCGGTGGAGGGTGTTCCACTCGTCATCGGTGAAGTCGGACTTGGCGGCCATGGATGCTCCTTGTTGTCAGGTGGGCGTGGGCAGTGAACGTCGGACTGCCGCGTGCAACGCCGTCGGCGTCACCGTACCGATGATGACGTCGCCATCTTTCACAGCGACACGGCCGTCCGGCGCCTCCATGACGGCCTGCAGCACGCGCCGCAGCGATTCGCCAAGCGTGACGATCGGCAGGCCATCACTCGGCTGTCCGTGCGCCTCGACGTCTTCGCGCAGCAGCTGGCTGACCGACAAGCGGGTGACGAGGCGATCGTCACCGACGAAGGACTGAACGAAATCTGAAGCGGGCGACCCCAAGAGCGTGGTGGGGGAGTCGTACTGCGCCAGGCGCCCCCCTTCGGCGAGAACTGCTATCCGGTCTCCGAGCCGCACTGCTTCGGCGAGGTCATGGGTCACCAAGACCACAGTCTTTCCCAGGGTGTCCTGGAGTGCGCGGAACTCTTTCTGCAACCGATCGCGCTGAACGGGGTCGATGGCTCCGAACGGTTCGTCCATCAGCAGGACCGGAGGATCGGCGGCCAGCGCTCTGGCAACGCCGACTCGCTGGCGTTGTCCGCCGGAGAGCTGGTGGGGGTATCTCCTGCCGAAGTTGCCGGGCGGAAGCCCGACGAGGTCGAGCAGCTCATCGACTCGCCCCCGGGTGCGATCTTTCGTCCAGCCCAGGAGCCGTGGAACGGTGGCTACGTTGTCGCGCACCGTTCGATGCGGAAAGAGTCCGCTGTGCTGAATGACATACCCGATGTGGCGGCGCAACAGCACGGGGTCCTTCGTCGAGATATCTTCGCCGCCTAGCACGATGCGGCCCTCCGTCGGCTCAATGAGCCGGTTGATCATCTTGAGTGTCGTGGTCTTGCCGCATCCGCTGGGACCGATCAGGACGGTGACCCCACCTGGGGCGATGTCGAGGCAGAGGTGGTCGACGGCCACGGAGTCGCCAAACCGCTTGGTCACATCCACGAGACGAATCATCGGCTCGGCGCTAACGTCCACCTCGTGCCCTTCGTCTCAGCTGACGCGCCACCGAACCCTTGGTTCAGCTGGCGCTACGTACAGGAGAACGCCGATACGCTACTTGCTGCAACGCTTGAGCACATCGTGTTGACGGTCTCGTCGGTGGTCGGCGCGCTGCTGCTGGCCCTGCCCCTGGCCCTGCTGGCCTATCGAGTCCCGGCGACCAGAGCGATCATCATGGGAATCGGGGGATTGCTCTATACCGTCCCTGCACTGGCCCTGATGGCGCTGCTCTGGCCAGTATTCGGCCTGTCGAAACGCAGCGTGGTGATCGCTCTGGTGCTCTATGCGCTGCTTATCGTGATCCGAAACATCCTCGCTGGACTGGATGACGTGCCGCGGGACGTTGTTGATGCCGCACGCGGGATGGGCTTCGGTCGTCGCCGCCTCTTGGTCTACGTCGAGTTGCCGCTTGCCGCGCCAAGCATTGTCGCGGGACTTCGCGTCGCTACCGTCTCGACGATCGGCCTGGTGACGATCGGAGCCCTGCTGGGCTACGGGGGCCTCGGAAACTTGGTGCTCTCGGGATTTGTCGCCAATGAGTATCGCGCCCAGATCATGACGGCCACGATCTTGATCGTGGTACTGGCCGTCATCGCCGATCTGCTGCTGGTTGCAGTGCAGCGACTGGTGACGCCGTGGGCAAAGGAGAAGGCACGGTGAATGACGTCGAGATCATGTGGCAGTGGCTCACAGATCCCGCACAGTGGTCGGGCCCCAACGGAATTCCGGTTCGCGTCGCCGAACACCTGGCGATTTCTTGCACCGCCTTCGCGATCGCGGCCGCGATCGCGCTACCGATCGGTCTGGTGCTCGGTCACCGAGGCAAGGGGGGACTGCTGGCTGTCAACGTCGGCAACATCGGGCGAGCCGTCCCTACCTTCGCGCTCCTCATCATCTTTGCGAGCTGGGACGCAGTGGGTGTCGGTACTACGGCTGCCATCCTCGCGTTGGTCTTCTTCGCTCTCCCGCCCCTGCTGACAAATACGTACACCGCAATGCGGGGGGTGGACGCCGATGCCAGGGACGCGGCAGTAGGAATGGGCCTTTCCGGGGGTCAGGTTCTGCGCCGAGTCGAGGTTCCCTTGGCGGTGGGGCTGATGGCGGCCGGGATCAGAACCTCGTTCACTCAGGTGGTCGCTACTGCCACCCTGGCGGCGATCGTCGGTGGCGGAGGTCTGGGGCGCTACGTGGTCGACGGCTTCGCTCTTCAGGATCCGGGGCCGCTGCTGGGCGGTGCGGTGCTCGTCTCACTCTTGACCTTGGCTGCCGAAGCGGTGCTAGCGGTTGGCCAACGGGCAGTGACGCCCCGTGCCGTCTCATGATTAGGTAGAAGCAACGGGGAACATCCCCGACCGGACACGCGGGCCATTGGCCCGGGACACAGAAGGCGGGATTCCATGGCCAGTTCTCGAAGGCTCTATCGGGCCGTAGCCACACTATTTGCAGCGTCGCTGCTCGTGACGTCGTGCGCCGACAGTGGGTCGAGCGGAAGTGACACCGGAGGTGACGGCGCTGCCGCGGGTGGAGAACTGACGGTGGCCGCCTTCGGGTTCGGCGAGAGCAAGATCCTCGCCAACATGTACTCCTTGGTACTGGCGCAGGCCGGCTATGACACTTCGGTCAAAGAGCTGACCACGCGTGAGGTGGTCGGGCCAGCGCTGGAAAAGGGCGAAGTCGACGTCGTTCCTGAGTACCTAGGCACCTACACCGAGTACCTCAATCTGCGCGAGAACGGACCAGACGCCGAACCCTTGGCCAGCAGCGATGTCGAATCGACCTTCACCAATTTGGAAGAGTTGGCCGACTCGGTAGGAGTCACCGTCCTTGAGCCCTCGCCGGCTCAAGACCAGAATGCCTTTGCAGTCACCAACGCGTTCGCGGAGCAGAACGACATCTCGACGCTGAGCGAGTTAGGTGCTCTCGACCAAGCGCTCGTGCTGGGGGGGCCCCCTGAGTGTCCGAAGCGACCGTTCTGCCAGCCGGGACTCGAGAACACCTACGGCGTCACCGTCAGTGAGTTCACAGCGCTCGATGCGGGCGGCCCACTGACCAAGGACGCTCTTGCCCAGGGCACGATCGACGTCGGTCTGGTCTTCAGCTCTGATGGCGGTATTGAGGCGCTCGATCTCACGGTCCTCGAGGATGACCTTGGGCTTCAGACGGCAGAGAACATCACTCCGGCCGTCAACAATGATTCATTCGGTGAGGCGATTGCCGAAGCGCTGGCCCCCGTGTCGTCGGCGCTCACCACCGAGGATTTGGTAGCGCTGAACAAGCAGGTCGACATCGACCGCGAACAGCCGGCGGACGTCGCCCAACAATGGCTAGAGGATCAGGGTCTGCTCACGTCGTCATAGCCGTTTGGCGCCAGCGTGCGGCTAGGGTCACTTTGTGATTCGCCGCCCTGCCCCGCCGCTCAAGAAGGATGCGGCAGCTGGCCTCTTGCTGGGTCTGTCGAACGTGCCCGGTGGCCTCGCTATGGGGCTCCTCGCTGGCGTCACTCCGGTGTCAGGGTTGTACGCCTACTTGTTCGGCACCATTGCTGGCGCTCTTGCCACTAGTTCGGTCCTGATGTCCGTGCAGGCCACGTCCGCGCTGGCTGTCCTCGTGTCCGATGTGCCGGGTGTGGACGCCAGCGAAGCAGGCCTGACAGCGCTCGTGACACTGACCGTTCTTACCGGCGTCATCATGCTCGTCCTTGGTCTGGCTCGAACCGGCACGGTGGTTCGATTCGTTCCCCACTCAGTCGTCACCGGATTCATCAACGCAGTGGCTGTGACCATCGTGCTGTCACAGCTCGCCGAGTTCACCGGCTACCGCTCGTCGAGGGACAACCGCTTGGTGCGAGCCGTGGACACGTTCGGCAACGTGGGGTCATTTCACAGCCCCACCGTTGTGGCAGCCGTAGTGACGGTGATCTTGATCTTCGCGCTGGGACGCACGCGGCTGGGGGCTTTCGGCATGGTGCTCGCCATAGTGGTGGTGTCGGCAGCCGTTGAGCTGATGGGCGCGGGTGCGATCCGCCAGGTGTCTGACGTCGCTGCCATTCCCGCTGGGTTGCCTGCCCCTCGCCTGCCTGACCTGTCTTTGGTGGCGGGACTCTTGGTGCCTGCCCTGTCCTTGGCCTTCGTCGCACTGGTCCAAGGGTCTGCGATTAGCCAGTCCGTGCCGAACCCCGATGGCCAGTACCCAGATGTGTCCGGTGACTTTCGCGGGCAGGGGATCGCGAACCTGACGTCGGGAGTGCTGCAAGGGATGCCAGTCGGGGGCTCGATGGGGGCGACCGGTCTGCTGACTGCGTCGGGTGCCCGTAGCCGGTGGGCGAATCTGGTGGCAGGCGCTGTGATGCTGCTGGTAATTCTGCTCTTCTCCGGACTCGCCGATCTCATTGCGATGCCCGCTCTTGCTGGGCTCCTGACAGTGGTGGGGATCCGGACCTTCCGGATCGATGACGTGGCGATGGTGTGGAGAACGGGAGCCACCCAGGCATCGGTCATGGCAGTCACCTTCGTACTGACGATTGCTGCACCCCTCCAGTTTGCGGTGCTGACCGGCGTCGGCATCTCCGTCGTCCTCTTCGTGGTCAGGCAGTCGAACAAGGTCATCGTGTATCGATGGGTGATCACGCCCGATGACCAATTCCCGAAGGAGGTTGCTCCGCCCAAAGAACTCGCGGGCGGTGAGGTGGTGGTCTTGATGACCTACGGAAGCTTGTTCTTCGCGTCCGCCCCGGTCTTTGAGGCGCAACTCCCCAAGGCCAGCAGCGAATCTCGCAACGCTGTCGTCGTCATCCGCCTGCGCGGAAAGGAGGACCTGGGCAGCACCTTCATCTCAGTGATCGCGCGCTACCACAATGCGCTGAGCGCTACTGGCGCGTACCTAATCCTCGCCGGGGTCGGCGACCGGGTTGATCGACAACTGCGTGACACGGGTGCCGTTGACCTCATTGGCGAGGACAACATATTTGACGCGACCGAGTCCGTCGGCGAGTCTCTGGCGCTAGCCCTGGGCCGCGCGGAACTCCTGCAAGTGGCCAGTCCAAGTCCCGGCGAAGGACCTAGCCCTTGCGACGACTGAAGATCGTGGCCACTGCAGCGGCGATCACCGCGATACCTACTGCGATGAGGAGGCCTTTCATGACACCGTGGCTGGACGCGTCATCGAGGTCAGCGAGATCTGGCGACTCGATGACCTCGAGCAGTTCGGTCGTTGTCGTGTTCTTGCTCATGCCTGCACCTGCTCTCCGGTAGTTGACTCCTTCACCCTACGCGGCGGAATCGGACTCGGCAGAGGCATTCGGCCCGACTCCACCGTCGCCCAGCTGGCGAATAGCCCAAGAAGGGGGATCCTGCTAGGCCGACCGCTCACTACACTCCCTTGGAGTCGAGCAGTGCCGTGCCGTATGTCTTGAGGGAAGAGGATTTCCATGCTTCACGAACGTCACCGAATTCGCGACAAGGGTGTCGATGAGATCTTCGCTTCATCTGAAGTCTCGACGGTGCTGCCGAAGTACGTCATGCCTGAGAATGAGCTGGACCCGCGTCAGGCCTACCAGATGGTCGCGGATGAGTTGATGCTTGACGGCAACTCGCGGCAGAACCTCGCCACCTTCTGCCAGACGTGGTTCGAGCCTGAGGTTCACACGCTGATGGACCTCACGATCGACAAGAACATGGTCGACAAGGACGAGTACCCGCAGACCGCCGAGCTCGAAGAGCGTTGTGTCCACATGCTGGCTGGACTATGGAACTCACCAGCCACCGAGAATTCCATCGGGACGTCTACGACCGGTTCGAGCGAAGCCGCGATGCTGGGGGGATTGGCGCTGCTTCGAAAATGGCGAGCGCGGCAGCAGGCAGCCGGCCGTCCCACCGATCGGCCGAACATCGTTACCGGGCCAGTCCAGATCTGCTGGCACAAGTTCACTCGCTACTGGGATATCGAGCACCGCGAGATCCCGATGGAGGGTGACCGGCTCATCATGACGCCGGAAGAGGTTCTGAAGCGGGTCGACGAGAACACCATCGGTGTCGTCCCCACGCTGGGGGTCACCTTCACAGGTGACTACGAGCCTGTCGAGGATGTCAGCAAGGCGTTGGACAACCTTCAGAAGGAGACCGGACTCGACATCCCCATCCATGTCGACGGTGCCAGTGGCGGATTTTTGGCTCCCTTCACCGCGCCGCACATCAACTGGGACTTTCGGCTCCAGCGGGTGAAGTCGATCAACGCTTCTGGTCATAAGTTCGGCCTCGCGCCCCTTGGGGTGGGCTGGATCGTGTGGCGCAGCAAGGAAGACCTGCCAAAAGAGCTGATCTTCAACGTCAACTACCTCGGCGGCAACATGCCGACTTTCGCCCTCAACTTCTCGCGCCCCGGCGGGCAGATCGCTGTGCAGTACTACAACTTCTTGCGCCTCGGCCACGAGGGCTACCGGAAGATTCACCAGCGGTGTTACGACATCGCTATGTACCTGGGTAAAGAGATTGAGAAGTTGGGTCCGTTCGAGATTTTGAGCCTCGGTGACCCACATCGCGGGATCCCTGCGGTGTCGTGGAAGCTGAAGGAAGGCGTTGACCACGGCTTCACGCTCTTCGACCTCGCAGATCGGCTACGGGCCAAGGGTTGGCAGGTCCCCGCCTACACGATGCCGGCAAATCGTGAAGACATGGCAGTGCAGCGCATCTTGGTGCGGCACGGGTTCAGCCGCGATCTTGCGGGACTGTTGATGGACGATTATCGAGGGGCGATGAAGCACTTCGATGCTCACCCGATCGCCAGTCCTCTCACCGAGGCAGAAGCTGGTGGCTTTTCCCACTAGGTGGCATGGTCTGCCAGTCAGGGGCGTCCTGACCGATCGAGGGTAGGGGGCTCTTCGGATTTGAGCGGGGTGCTCCCCGTCGGCGGAGAGCGCCTCGGGGAAAGGACCGCTGGCCTGGGGCGCCGCACGTACGCCGTCGGCCTCCAATGAAGAGTTGGGTACGGTTTTTTCTCGCTGAGCGGGCTAAAAGCGTGACTGTCTCTTCATTCGCCGCTCGGCGCCCACCCGAACCGGCTCGTCCTCTATGCGACCAGTCGACACACCTAACTCCCCGCTGAAATCCGAAGAGCCGGGTAAGGCCACGTAGGCACGTAGCCCGCCTCCGTCAGCACCGGATTCGCAGACTTTGGCTGCCATACTTTGTTAATGATGCGCCTACGAACCCTCGTCGTCATCTCTTCAGCGGTTGTCATTGTGGCCGGATGCGGCTCGAGCGGTGTGGCGCAAGTTGAAAAGATGACTGAGACCTTGGTGCGAACGGCTGCCTCAACCCAGGGCCAAGCCGAGCTCGCTGCCGTCGGGGTCGAGGTCTCTGGACCACTGTCGTGCCAGACGACACCGAAGGGTGACGACTTTGAAGTCTCGTGCACCGGCAAGGCGTTGGACGGGCGAGACGTCACGGTGGTCGGAACGGCGACATCGCTGCCCGGTGGGAGTTCTGTCGAAGGTACCTTTGTTGGCACCGCAGCTGGAACGCAGGTCTTCGCCATCGATTGCCTGGGGTGCTGACCGGGATCAGTCGATGACCTGCGCACACTAGACATCCCAGGGGCGTAAGTCGTCAAGCGGCTGTGTTGGCGCGGTGTGCCCA
>JBDTTS010000045.1:0-11778 GCA_039930525.1 Actinomycetes bacterium
CGAAGGAGCGACGAGAAAGATTCGGTCCAGCTGATGAGTCTGACTGGACTCCAGCCATTCGCCAGCCTCCTCGGGTGTGATGTCGGCCGTGATGACACCAGACCCGCCGGCTTCGGCGAGCTGACGTGCGAAGCGCGCCACGCCGAACCTCTCGATCGGGTTCCAGTAGCTCATGACCATCGTGGGCACGCCGGTGTCGGCAACGGCACGCACCGTTTCGAGCACATCAAGGGTCGTAGCGCCCGTCTGAAGTGCGCGGTCGACAGCCTCTTGAATCGTCGGCCCGTCGAGCAACGGGTCTGAGTAGGGCAAGCCAACTTCGATCGCGTCGACCCCCCCTTCGACCATCGCCTGCATCGCCTCGATGGCCCCGGGAACGGAAGGAAATCCCGCGGGGAGATAGCCGATCAGAGCTGCCCGCCCTTCGGCGCGGGTCCGCTCGAAGAGTTCTGACAGAGCGGTCACGCGGTGTCCTCGCCAGTATCGATCCCGAACCATGCGGCCGCGGTCGCCACGTCCTTGTCACCCCGACCAGAGAGGTTGACGAGCACAACCGCATCAGGGCCTAGCTCACGACCGACGTCCAAAGCTCCCGCAATGGCATGAGCAGACTCGATGGCGGGGATGATGCCTTCTGTCCGGCAGAGCAGCTCGAACGATGCCATCGCCACCTCGTCGGTGACGGGGGCATACACCACTCTTCCTGTCTCATGAAGCCAGGCGTGTTGGGGTCCCACCCCTGGATAGTCGAGACCAGCTGAGATGGAATGCGACGGGACGGTCTGCCCCATCTCGTCTTGCATCACATACGTCCGGGTGCCGTGCAGTACACCAGGTGAGCCTCCGGCCATCCGAGCCGCGTGGCGTCCGGTGGCGACACCCTCGCCACCCGCTTCAAATCCGAACAGCCGGACGTCAGCGTCGTCGAGGAAAGCCGCGAAGATGCCCATGGCATTCGACCCTCCGCCCACGCACGCAACCACGGCGTCGGGAAGGCCCCCAGTCAGGTCGATGACCTGCTGACGCGCTTCGTCACCAATCACTCGCTGAAAGTCACGAACCATCGTGGGAAACGGATGCGGTCCGGTCACGGTCCCCAAGATGTAGTGCGTGCGGTCGACGTTGGTGACCCAGTCGCGCATCGCGTCATTGATCGCGTCCTTCAGGGTCTGGCTACCCGTTTCAACGGCAATCACCTCAGCACCGAGCAGCTTCATCCTGGCCACGTTGAGGGCCTGCCGTCGGGTGTCCTCGGCGCCCATATAGACGACGCACTCAAGACCAAGGAGTGCGCATGCAGTTGCCGTTGCCACGCCGTGTTGCCCAGCGCCGGTCTCGGCAATGACTCTGCTCTTGCCCATTCGTTGGGTGAGCAATGCTTGGCCCAGCACGTTGTTGATCTTGTGGGAGCCCGTGTGATTGAGGTCTTCTCGCTTCAACAGGATCCGGGCGCCGCCGGCGTGCTCAGAGAGGCGGGTCGCCTCGGTGATGGGGCTGGGCCGACCGGTGTAGGTGCGTTGCAAGTGGGCGAGCGTGGCGATGAAGCCAGGGTCGAGGCGGGCCTGTTGAAAGGCTTCCGTCAGCTCATCGAGCGCGGCCACCAAAGCCTCAGGCACGAAGCGGCCGCCAAACCGACCCCAGTGTCCCGTCGCGTCCGGCTCGAACCCCTGGCCCGATGAGCCTGGCGCCCGCGCCGGCATGTCGACACTCATGTCGCTCCTCTGGTCGAGGTGGGATGTGCCCCTGCCGCCACCAGTTCGGCCACCGCGGCCTGCGGATCAGCCCCGGTGACCAGCGCTTCACCAACGAGCACAGCATGCGCGCCTTGGTGGGCGTAGGACACGACGTCGGCTGGCCCTTTTACTCCTGACTCGGCGACCGCCACGACACCGGACGGGATTGCCGGGGCTACCCGGCTGAAGGTACTGGGGTCGACGTCGAGGGTCTTGAGGTTGCGCGCGTTGACGCCGATCACGCGCGCCCCAGCAGCAACCGCCCGGTCGACTTCGGCGAGGTCATGAACTTCGACCAATGGAGTCATCCCGAGCGACTCTGAACGTTCGATCAACGAGACGAGAGCCTCCTGCTCGAGCGCGGCCACGATAAGCAGAACCATGTCGGCGCCGGCATCACGGGCTTCCCACAACTGGTAGCTCGTCACGATGAAATCCTTGCGAAGAACCGGGATCGACACCGCTGCCCGCACGGCGCGCAGGTCGTCGAGCGATCCACCGAAACGTCGCTGCTCGGTGAGCACCGATATGACCGTGGCTCCCCCCGCGGCGTAGTGACCGGCGAGGGCTGCCGGATCATCAATGCGGGCCAGCGCCCCCTTGGACGGAGAAGATCGCTTGACCTCGGCAATTACCGCAACACCTGGATGTCCGGTCAAGGCACCCAACGCATCCAGGGCCGGGGTCTGCTGGGCTGCACTGGCCTTGACGGCGTCCAACGGGCGGGCGGCCTGGCGCAGAGCGAGGTCTTCACAGACCCCCGCGACGATCTCGGCCAAGACGCTCATCGCTTAAGAGTATCGGCGAGGTGATGCGAAGCAGGCCCGACCCGTCAGCCCAAGGCTGCGACGATCCCGAAGAATACGAGGAGCCCCACCAAGGAGAGCACCAAGAGCGCTACCGCGACCCACCCCATGATCACCCCAGCTCTAGCGAACCCTTCACCACCTAGGCGTCCGCCCGAGGCAGCAATCTCATCGCCCGCCTGTTGGCCAAGAACGATCGCGACAACACCCAGCACCTGGCAGGACACGATGCCCAAAATTCCCAGAACGAGAGCAGCAACCGCCTTGCCCGAGTTGGGCGGGGGGGCCGCCCACGGACTAGGGAATTGTCCCGGCGTGATCGGTGGTTGGCCAGGAGGGAGCGGCGGCGGAGGTGGCGGATAGCTCATCTGACGACGGAGTCAAGATAGGGAAACCACGGGAGATTGCGCACGACGAAGAACACGGCAGTGACGACGCCCAGGGACCACCACAGTACGACGGGTCGAACGATGAGCGGACGCGAGCGGATGCTCACCGCCGAGGGAGTCTGGTCGACACGTCCGGCGCGAACGAATGCCGACACTGCCAACGCCACCGCCACCGCGAGAAAAAGCGGGAGCAGGGCATTGTGGTCGAGCGCAGTCGCCACATCGCCGTGCAGCAAGGCGTTGGTGCCGCGCAGGCCACCACAGAGTGGACAGTCCCACCCCGTAAGCGCCAGGAGGGGACAGAAGCCGTAACTTCCTGCCGTGTTGGGGTCACGCAGAGCAAGCAAGCCGACAGCGGCGGCGCCACCAGCCACCCACACCCACCGTTCGGTGGCGTGGCGCCGAGTCTTCGTGGCCGTGACCATCAGGCTGCCGGCGTGGCGCCCATCCCCATCATCTGCATGACCTTGCCGACCACGATCCCGACCACCACGAGAGCAACTCCTGCCCAAAAGACCCAGGGTTGCTCGATCAGCACACCGACTCCACCGACCAAGAATGCGAACATGACGATGCTGACGGCAGTCCAGGCGGCAGGAGTAGAGCCGTGGTTGTCGTGATCGGCAGACATTCAGATCTCCTTGGTCGTTCGCGGTGAAGTGGCTCGCAGCCGGCAGCGTACCCGCACCAATAGTGGCATTCCGGCCACCAGGCCCACCAGCGCGACCCCGCCTTCCGACACCGAGTCAGAGGTGGTCTCAAAGCTCGACTCAGTGGCCGTCCCTAATGCAAACAGCCCGACGATCAGCGCGAAGAAGGCCACCGAGACACCGATGGCCACCCACGAGCAGATGACTCCGGCCTTGACGGCGCCGAGGCCGGTAACGGCTCCCGCCGACTGGTTGATCTCGCGCTTGGCCCCCGGTGCCAGCGCTAGAGCGATGATCGCCGGCACGACACTGACCGGCAGGAAGGCGAAGATCGCACAGATCAGCACCAGGCTGCTGATCCCGAGGATGAGCACGGCTGTGGACTTACCGCTTGTCCGAGAGACGCCGGCCGGTGGTTGCCCGTAGCCAGCGGTGGGTGCAGCCGACGGATACGCCGGTGGGTAGCCGGCCATCGGCGGGGGCGGGGGCGGGGGCGGGGGCGGCGCGACGCCCTCCCCAGGAGGTTGCCAGGGGTCAGGGGGGCCCGGGGGCTCTGCGGTGCTCACGCCAGCAGGCTAGTCGACCGTCGTGTCGTCCGGAGGGGTAAGGCCAGCGGCCGTGTCGCGCGGCTCGACCGTTGGATCGTGGCCACGGTCGAGTTCCCGCCATAGTTCAGTCGGATCGTCAACGAGCCCGCTACCGGTAGCGGTGCCCCTTGACGATCCGTACCGACCAGACAGTGCCGGCCAAGTGCGCCCGCCAAGACCAATCAGGATTCCGGCCGCAACCAATGCGCCGATCGAGCACCGAGCCCACAAGTCTCCGTTCAGATCGCCGAGCGCACCTGCTCCAATACCCAGCCCGGTGACAGCTGCGCCGAGCCATCGGCGGGCCCGGGGCGGCACGGCAAAGAGCGCTGGCACAGTCGCCAGAGCCAAGACCGCGATGCCAGTGCCAGCATCGGTGCCTGAGGCGATACCGGCCAGCGCGGCCGCCACCAGCAGGGCGATAGCCACTCGCCGTGATGCGATCCGGCTCACGGTGCTCGCAGCGTCGCCGAAGTGGCGACCGCGCGAAGCACAGCCGCGGCCTTGTTGACGGACTCATCGAACTCTGCCGCTGGATCTGAATCGGCGACGATCCCACCGCCCGCTTGGACGTACGCACGGCCGTCGCGGATCAGCGCGGTTCGGATGGCGATCGCCATGTCCATGTCACCGGCGAAGTCGAGATAGCCGACGGTGCCACCGTAGAGCCCGCGGCGGCTCGGCTCGAGCTGATCGATCAGCTCCATTGCGCGGACCTTGGGAGCGCCCGACAGGGTTCCGGCTGGAAACGTTGCCGCCAACACGTCATAGGCGGTGTGGCCAGGTGCGAGGTCACCGACCACTGTCGAGACGATGTGCATGACGTGGGAGTAGCGCTCGACGGACATGAAGTCGACCACCTCGACGCTGCCCGGTCGGCAGACCCGGCCCAGGTCGTTGCGCGCGAGGTCGACCAGCATCAGGTGCTCCGCCCGCTCCTTTTCATCAGCCATCAGTTCGGCGGCCAGCGAGGCATCCTCATCTGGCGTCTTTCCGCGCCACCTGGTGCCTGCGATCGGGTGTGCCAGCACTCGGCCTTCAGCGACCTTCACCAGTGCCTCGGGGCTCGAGCCGACGATGTCGAACCCCTCAAATCGCAGCAAGTACATGTAGGGGCTGGGGTTGACCGCTCGCAGCACCCGGTAGACGTCGAGGCTGTCGGCCGGGCAGTCGATCTCAAACCGCTGGCTGACGACAATCTGAAAGGTCTCCCCCGCCCTGATCGCCTCCTTTGCCGACTCGACGGCGGCTAAGAAGTCCGTGCGGATGGTTCGCGAGATGTAATCGGGAGCGACCAGGTCGTCGACAACGGCGACGGTCGACGGCGCCGACGCGGCCAAATCGTCGGCCATGGCGTCAAGACGCTGCTCGGCGTCGCGCCACGCCTCGTCGACCCGCTCATCAGTGGCATCGTGATTGATCGCATTCGCGATCAGCGTCACAGAGCCATCACTGTGGTCGAGCACCGCCAGATCGGTGGCCAGCATGAGACCGAGCTCGGGGAGCTGCAGATCGTCCGGAGCGATGCTCGGCAACTTCTCCCACCGACGGACGGCGTCGTACCCCACATATCCGACGAGGCCACCAGTCAGTGGCGGCAGCCCGGGCTGGCGGGGCGTGTGCAACGTGCGCAACACCTGCTGCAGAACCTCAAGGGGCTCACCTTGCGTCGCGATCCCAGCCGGCGGCTCTCCCCCGGTCCAGAGTGCGTGACCATCTGCCTCAGTGAGAACGGCGTGCGACCTGGCCCCGACGATCGAGTAGCGCGACCACACGCCACCATGGTCGGCCGACTCCAGAAGGAAGGTGCCGGGTCGTCCTTTGGCCATTTTGCGGTAGATCCCCACCGGGGTCTCGGCGTCGGCCATCAGCCGCCGCGTGACGGGGATCACCCGTCGGTCACGAGCCAGTTCTCGAAACTCAGCCAACGACGGAGTGACATCCCCACTACTCATGCTGGGCCGCCTTCAACTCTAGAGATCACCAGCGAACCGTCGTCGAAACAGGTTGGCGCGCCGGTGTGACAGGCGGGCCCTACTTGGTCGACCTTGACCAGGACCGTGTCGCTGTCGCAGTCGAGGCTGACCTCTTTCACCCACTGCACGTGCCCAGAGGTGTCGCCCTTGCGCCAGTGGCTCTGCCGGCTGCGACTGAAGTACGTCACGCGACCCGTCGTCAGTGTCTGGTGAAGGGCCTCATCGTCCATCCACCCGACCATCAGGACGCGACCGCTGTCGTACTGCTGAGCGACTGCAGGAAAGAGCCCGTTCTTATCGCGCTTGAGTCGGCGGGCAATCTCAGGATCGAGGGCGGAGGAACTGGACATGTCCCCATTCTGCCGCCGTGTGTCCCGAGTGGCGCTGGCGCCCCGCAACAGCCAGGCTGGAGATCATGTCCACACCTGATGAATCGGTCACCGACAGCGAGTCGCTTGCTGCACGAGAACGGCAGGCTCTCGCTGACCTCTTCGACGCCGTTGGTCCCGACGCCGCCACGCTCTGCGGCGGATGGAGTACGCGCGATCTCGCTGCCCACCTGATCCTTCGCGAGAGCCACCCGGCGGCCGTCGGCATCGTGATCCCGCAACTGGCTGGGTGGACATCCCGGCAACAGAAGCGAATAGCCTCCACTCCGTACGCGTCCATCGTCGACCGATTCCGCCACGGGCCGCCGCTGATCTCACCATTGCGACTTCCCGGAGCCGAGGCAGCGGCAAATACTTTCGAACACTTCGTCCACCACGAAGATGTGCTCAGGGCCCAAGCGTCGTGGCACGAACGCGACCTACGGCCAGACGATCAGCTTGCCTTGTGGCACCAGCTCACCAAACGCATCCGCCTGTACGTGCGGCGCTCTCCTGTTCCCGTGCGCATCCAAGCAGACGACATGGGATCGGTTTCAGTAGGCAACACAGATCTCGCCTCAGCCGTCACCTTGTCGGGCACTCCCGCAGAACTTGTGCTCTATCTTCACGGACGCCGCGACCAGACCCGGATCGTCGTCGAGGGTTCAGAGTCGTCACTGGCTCTTTGGCATCAACACACGCTAGCCGTCTGACCGCGGAGGCACCCACGCGTTACCGGACGCAGTGACCGGCGGCGCGCAGACACTCCTTGACGTCAGCAATGGTGAACTCACCGAAGTGAAAAACACTGGCGGCCAGTACGCCGTCGGCGCCTGCAGACACAGCGTCACAGAAGTGCTCAGGGCGCCCAGCTCCCCCGCTGGCGACCATCGGTAGATGGGTGCGCTGCCGCACGGCCGCAATCATCTCGAGATCGAATCCGTCGCGCGTTCCGTCGGCGTCCATCGAGTTCAGCAAGATTTCGCCGGCTCCCAGCTCTTGCGCCCGATCGACCCACTCCAGCGCGTCGATACCAGTGCCTCGGCGGCCGCCGTGGGTCGTCACTTCGAATCCTGACGCCGTCGTCCCCATCATGGAGCGTCTGGCATCGACGCTCAGCACCAATACCTGTCGCCCGAACCGATCGGCGATCTCGACGATCAGCTCAGGGCGTGCAATCGCTGCTGTGTTGACACCTACCTTGTCGGCGCCTTCGCGAAGCAGCCGGTCGACATCGGCCACCGACCGGACGCCGCCACCCACCGTGAGCGGGATGAAGACCTCACCAGCTGTCCTGTTCACCATGTCGTACGTCGTGGCACGGTCACCGCTGGAAGCGGTGATGTCGAGAAAGGTGACCTCGTCAGCGCCCTCGGCGTCGTACCGACGAGCCAGTTCAACCGGGTCGCCGGCATCGCGCAAGTTCTCGAAGTTGACGCCCTTGACCACCCGGCCGGCATCGACGTCAAGGCACGGGATCACGCGAACAGAGAGGGTCACCCATGCAGCCTAGGTCGTGGGGTCGGCACCAGAAGGCCCCGCGGGCTGACTCGCATCGGCTCCACCGACGTCATCCCATCGCCGGGCTGTTTCGATCAGGACGCGTTCGCGGCGGCCGCGAAGGAATCCACCTGTTCCCCAGATCCGCGGCCGAAAGGACTCAGCGAACACCACCTCTGTGCCTCCATGGCCGGTGTCGGTGAGAACCACCTCGCCGTGGTGATCCCTGATCGGCAATCCGGACTCAAGTGTGTACTGGTAGCGGTCAACAACCCCGGTCGGATCGACCCGCAGGCACAAGTCGGCCCCTGGCATCTGGACCCAGGTCGCCGGGTCACCAGCCATTGCTGAGACCACACTTACCGACGAGCTGACGCTGATCCGCACCTCGACGGCGTTCCTCGCGTTCTGCACGTCGACTCAGCTTCCGGACACAGCCGCGAGCGCGTCTTCTAAGGTGAAGGCACCGGCATAGAGCGCCTTGCCGACGATCGCGCCCTCAACACCTTCAGACACCAGTGCGGCGATCGCCCGCAGATCCGCGAGCGAAGAGACACCTCCGCTGGCCACCACCGGTTGATCGGTGCGCGCACACACGTCTCGGAGCAGCTGGAGATTAGGACCTTGCAAGGTGCCGTCCTTGGTGACGTCGGTCACCACGTAGCGAGAGCATCCATCGCGCTCGAGTCGCTCGAGGGTTTCCCACAGGTCCCCACCCTCCTCGGTCCATCCACGGGCGGCCAGTGTGGTGCCTCGGACATCAAGCCCAACGGCGATCTGGTCGCCGTGGTCGGCGATGGCAGCGGCGCACCAGATGGGGTTTTCAAGGGCTGCCGTACCGAGATTCACCCGGTGACAACCGGTCGCCAGCGCGGCCGCCAGCGAGGCGTCGTCACGAATACCACCGCTGAGCTCGACCTTGACGTCCAGCCGTCCGACGACTTCGGCGAGCAGCTCACCGTTGCTTCCGCGTCCGAAGGCCGCGTCGAGATCGACCAGGTGGATCCACTCGGCGCCGGCAGCTTGCCATGCCCTGGCTGCGGCCCACGGATCGCCGTACGAGGTTTCAGATCCGGCCTCGCCTTGCACGAGGCGAACTGCTTGCCCTCCGGCGACATCGACAGCCGGGAGCAGTTCAAGAGAAGAGGGAGGCATGGCGGGGACTCTACGTGGCGGTGAGCAGCGGCAACCTCAGAGGTCGACGCGGCCTTCGGGGTCCCAGACCAGCCACACGATCAGCGGGATCAAGATGGTCGTGAGGGTAAGCCCCAACCACTTCGCCTCCCAGTTGCCTGCACCGCTGACAATCCAGATCACCGCGTTCGCAACGAGCCAGATACCGCCGATCACCCACACTCGACGGCGGCGCCGCTGTTCACGCGCCGACCGCTGTACAGCCTTCTTCTTCGGTGCAGGTGCAGACTGCTCTGACTTGGCTACCGGACGTGGCTTCGGCGCGCTCTTCTTGGCCCGCTCCTCGGCACGACGACGCGCCTTCTCCTTGCTCATGGCCTGAAGGTTAGAGGGTGGCCACCCAGTTGCAGAGCAGCAGGTGGCCCGCGTCGCCCGACTTCTCAGGATGGAACTGCGTCGCACTGAGCGGGCCGTTCTCGACGGCAGCGACGAACGGAGTGCCGTGCGTGGCCCATGTCACGAGCGGCGGGGCGATGCGACCGACGGGATCTGTCGCCCAGGCCCGCACACCGTACGAGTGCACAAAGTAGAACCGCTCCGCCTCGATACCGGCAAAGAGCGCCGACCCTGCTGGCACCTGCACCGTGTTCCACCCCATGTGGGGCAGGACCGCGGCCTCGAGCTCGGTCACCACACCGGGCCACTCACCGAAACCTTCTGTCTCGACACCGTGCTCGACGCCCCCCTCGAACATGACCTGCATTCCGACACAGATCCCGAGAACCGGACGCGCCCCAGCCAGCCTTCGCCCCACGATCTTGGCTGCGCTGATCGCCCGCAGGCCCCGCATGCAGGCGGCGAAGGCACCGACGCCCGGGATCACCAAACCATCGGCCTCAGCTGCGACGCTCGGGTCGGCCGTGAGGCGAACCTCAGCCCCTGCTCGTTCGAGGGCGCGCTCCGCCGAGCGCACATTGCCTGAGCCGTAGTCGAGAACGACAACCCCTGGACGTCGCCCGTTCACAGGTAGAGCCACCCTGCGACAAGGGAAAGAACGCCGAACGCCGCGACAAGTGAGACGACCCACCACGGCTTCTTCTGCGCCGCCAGCGTGTAGGCGCCGCCGAAGCAGAACCCGGCCAGCGCGAGCAGAGCCACTGGTACAACGCTGCTCACCGGACCGGCCCCCTGGCAGCGGGACGCCGATGCGTCGCCCCAGCCATCGTCACTGGCCCAACGTTCCCTTCGTCGAGGGAACACCGGCAACCCGAGGATCAATCGCCACTGCGTCGCGAAGTGCTCGGGCCACCGCCTTGAACTGAGCCTCAACGACGTGATGAGCATTGCGCCCGGTCTGCACCTCGACATGCAGCGTGATGCGCGCCTCGGCGACGATTGACTCCCAGATGTGCCGAGTCAACGTGGTGTCGTACGTGCCGATCAACTCGACCAGCTCAGGTTCAGAATGCACCAGGTAGGGCCGCCCCGACAGATCTAGGGAGGCAAGGACCCGGGTCTCATCGAGGGGAACGACGGCGTATCCGAATCGCCGGACACCTGCCTTGTCGTCGAGCGCCTCTCGAAGCGCTTGCCCCAGGGCCAGCGACGTGTCCTCGACGGTGTGATGGGCGTCGACATCAAGATCACCTTTTGTGCGAACCGTCAGATCGAGCAGACCGTGCTTGCCCAGCTGCGACAGCATGTGGTCAAAGAACGGCACGCCGGTGTCAACCTCGACAACACCAGTGCCGTCCACCGCTAGGTCGACGAGCACCGAAGACTCTTTAGTGGTGCGTTCCACGCGCGCGCTGCGAACACCTGTTGACGAGGCGGTTGTCATGCGGAGGTCTCCTTCGTGAGGGTGGTAATCGCGGCAAGGAACGCCTCGGTCTCTTCGGCGGTGCCAGCGGTCACCCGCAGATGCCCGGGAACACCGACATCGCGGATCAGCACGCTGGATTCAACAAGCTGGTTCCACAACCTTGTCTGATCGCCCAGCCCACCGAAGAATACAAAGTTTGCCTGTGACGGGAACACGACGTAGCCGAGGTCGAGGAGCCTAGCGGCGATCCGGTCCCGTTGACGCTTCAGTTCCTCGACCCAGCGAAGCAGCTCGGCGGTGTGCTCCAGCGCAGCGAGCCCGACAGCTTGGGTGACTGAGGACAAGTGGTAGGGCAGTCGGACCAGTTGCAGGGCGTCGACCACCGAGGGGTTGGCAACGGCATAGCCGATCCGCGCCCCCGCCAGCTCGAGGGCTTTGCTCAACGTGCGGACCACGACCAGGCGCTCTCGCCCTGAAAGCAACGTCACCGCGCTCGGCGCCTTACTGAACTCGGCATAAGCCTCATCGACGATGACGACGCCTGGGGTGGCCTCGTACAGGGCCTCGATGACGTCGAGGTCGACGGCGGTTCCGGTTGGATTGTTCGGCGTGCAGACGAAGGTGATGTCGGCGGCCTCGCGTTGCACGGCGGCCACTGCCCCCTCAGGCGTCAATCCGAAGTCATCCCCGCGCTCGCATGCCACGTAGGCAGTAGATGTTCCTCGACAGATCAGCCGGTGCATGGAGTACGTAGGTTCGAAACCGACTGCTCGGCGACCCGCGCCACCGAAAGCCTGTAGCAGCTGTTGGAGT
>JBDTTS010000046.1:0-11686 GCA_039930525.1 Actinomycetes bacterium
TTGGGGAGCCGACCGCCGCGCGGCGGTCTGCCGCGAGCTGACCAAGACCTACGAGGAGGTGCGGCGCGGCAGCATCGCTGACCTGTGCGCCTGGGCCGGAGACGGCGTCAGGGGTGAGGTCACGCTAGTGGTCGAAGGCGCGTCGCAGGCGCCGCAAGAACTCACGGACGACGAGATCAAGCAGGCGGTCCTTGCCATCGAGGCCCAGGGCTCGACGCGCCGCGATGCGGTCGATGTCGTGGCAGCTCAGACCGGCTTACCACGCCGGCGCGTCTACAACGCTGCGCAGCGCTGAGCCTGAGCCCAGGCGGGCGCGCGTGGCCGGATGCCTGCCGCGACGCGGTGCATCAGCCGCCACCTAGGATGCGGCCATGTCTGAGCGCATCCTTACCGCTGTTGCCTGGCCGTATGCCAACGGCCCCCGCCACATCGGCCACGTCTCGGGTTTTGGCGTGCCGTCGGACGTGTTCAGCCGATACATGCGAATGTCCGGTCACGATGTCTTGATGGTGAGTGGCACCGACGAGCACGGCACGCCGATCCAGGTTCAGGCCGACAAAGAACGAGTGAGCGCGCGAGAGCTCGTCGATCGCTACAACCAGGTGATCGTCGAAGACCTGCAAGGCCTCGGACTCACCTACGACCTCTTCACCCGTACCACGACACGCAACCATGCCTCGGTCGTCCAAGAGCTCTTCAAGCAGTTGGTCAAGAACGACTACGTGTTCAGCAAGGAGACGATGGGAGCGATCTCGCCGTCGACCGGGCGAACGTTGCCAGACCGGTACATCGAAGGCACGTGCCCCATCTGTCAGTACGACGGGGCTCGTGGAGACCAGTGTGACAACTGTGGCAACCAGCTGGACCCGATCGAGCTAAAGAATCCGAGGTCACGGATCAACGGTGAGACTCCGAAGTTCGTCGAGACCGAGCACTTCTTTCTCGACCTGCCCGCCTTCACCGAGTCCCTGACGACCTGGATCAGTACCCGCAGCGACTGGCGTCCCAACGTTCTCAAGTTCAGTGGCAACTTGATTGGCGAGCTTCAGCCCCGGGCGATCAGCCGTGACCTGGACTGGGGTGTGCGCATCCCCCTCGAAGGCTGGGAGGGACGCGACGACAAGCGCCTCTACGTGTGGTTCGACGCAGTCATCGGCTATCTGTCGGCGTCGATCGAGTGGGCACACCGCACAGGCGACGACGATGCGTGGCGCCGTTGGTGGCAAGACCCGACCGCGCGGTCGTACTACTTCATGGGCAAGGACAACATCGTCTTTCACTCCGTCATCTGGCCGTCGATCTTGCTCGGCTACAACGGGCAGGGCGACAAGGGCGGTAGCCCCGGACAGCTTGGCAAGCTAGGTCTGCCCACCGAGGTGGTCTCGAGTGAGTACCTGACGATGGAGGGCCGAAAGTTCTCGTCGTCGCGCCAGGTCGTCATCTACGTCCGCGACTTCCTTGAACGCTATGACGCCGACGCCCTGCGCTACTTCGTCGCAGCGGCAGGCCCCGAAAGCCAGGACTCCGACTTCACCTGGAGCGAGTTCGTACGCCGCAACAACGATGAGCTCGTTGCCGGTTGGGGCAACCTGGTGAATCGTTCGGTCTCGATGGCGGCCAAGAACTTCGGACGGATCCCCGAGGCGGTCGATCCCACCGATGACGACCGTGAGCTGCTACAAAAAGTACGAGCTGGCTTCGGCATCGTCGGTGACCTGCTTGAGAAGTCGCGGCAGAAGGCCGCGATCGGTGAGGCGATGCGCACGGTGGCAGAAGCGAACAAATACATTTCTGACCAGGCGCCGTGGAAGCTGAAGGAAGACCCGGTCCGTCAGGGAACGGTCTTGCATACTGCGCTGCAGGCGGTCCGAGACCTCAACACGATTCTGACCCCATTCGTCCCACATGCTGCACAGAAAGTTCACGAAACACTGGGGGGCACCGGGGAATGGTCATCGATGCCCGAGATTCGCCGAGTTTCGGAGGCAGACAACGATGACTACAACGTTTTGATGGGCGACTATCAGTCCGCCTACGACAACGGTGTCCGCTGGCAGTCCACGCCGCTCGTCGCCGGAACATCACTGCAGACCCCGACGCCGGTCTTCACCAAGCTCGACCCGGCGATCGCCGACGAAGAACTAGCCCGTCTGGCGGGCGAGGCATAGCCTGCCGGGTATGAGCGATTGGCAACCCCGCACCATCGTCGAACCCTTCCGGATCCACTCAGTGGAGCCGCTGCGCATCACCACTGAGGAGCAACGGCACGCTGCGATTCGTGAGGCTGGCTACAACCTATTCAGCCTGCGCGCCGAAGACGTCCTCATCGACTTGCTCACCGACTCGGGCACCGGGGCGATGTCGCGCGACCAATGGGCGGCCATCCAGCGTGGTGATGAGTCATACGCGGGGTCACCGTCGTGGTTCGTCTTCCGCGACGCGGTGCAGGACCTCTTTCCGTTCGAGCATGTAATCCCGACGCATCAGGGTCGCGCGGCCGAACGGATCCTGTTCGAGGTGCTGGGTGGGCCGGGAAAAGTGGTGCCGAACAACACCCATTTCGACACCACAAGGGCGAATGTCGAGGCCAGTGGCGCCACACCGGTCGACCTACTCATCGCCGAGGGTGCCGACCCCGCGTCGAGGTACCCGTTCAAAGGAAACATGGACGTCGCGGCTCTTGATGCGCTTCTTGCCGAGCGAGCTGCGGACGTTCCCGTCGTGATGATGACCATCACCAACAACTCCGGCGGTGGGCAACCGGTCTCGCTCGCCAATCTTCTCGAAGTCCGTGAGATCTGCGACCGATACGACGTGCCCCTCTTCCTTGACGCCTGCAGGTTCGCCGAGAACGCCTGGTTCATCCGAGAGCGCGAAGCCGGGATGGGTGACCGAGACGTCCGCGACATCGTGCGCGAGATGGCCGGGATCGCCGATGGAATGACGATGAGTGCCAAGAAGGACCCGATGGGGAACATCGGCGGGTGGTTGGCCATGGACGACGACGAGCTTGCCGAGCAGTGCCGCAACCTGCTCATTCTCACCGAGGGGTTTCCCACGTACGGCGGACTTGCCGGCCGCGATCTTGAGGCGCTTGCTCAGGGACTCACCGAAGTCATTGACCACGACTACCTTCGCTACCGGATCCGATCAACGGCCTACCTTGGCGAAGCACTCGACCGAGCCGGGGTTCCGGTGGTTCTGCCGATCGGTGGACATGCCGTCTATCTCGACGCGCGTGCCCTCCTGACCCACCTCGATCCGATGTCCTACCCGGGGCAAGCACTGGCCATCGCCTTGTACGAGGTCGGTGGCGTTCGTGGCTGCGAGATCGGCACCGTGATGTTCGGAGTGCAACCAGACGGGACCGAGCAAGCAGCCCGGATGGATCTGGTGCGCCTTGCCATCCCGCGCCGCACATACACCCAGAGCCACATCGACTACGTCATCGAGGTCTGCGAGGAGGTCGCGAGCCGGGCCCCCCAGCTGCCCGGGTATCGCATCGTCGACCAGCCACGGATGCTGCGTCACTTCACGGCGTCCTTCGAGCCGCTTGCCTCTTGATGTCTCACACCCGTGGGCCAGCGCCCGAGCTCTTCGCCCTGGACGCCGTCACCTTTGTCGCGGGCGGACGCGCCATTCTCGACGGCATCAGCGACCATATCCACGAAGGCCACGTCACCGCCATCGTGGGGGCGAGTGGCTCTGGCAAGTCGACGCTGTTGCGCATGCTCAACCGCTTTGAGGAGCCGACGACCGGCAGCATCGCTTTTCGGGGGGTCCCGCTGCCTGAGCTCGATGTCCGTGACCTACGCCGTCGGGTGGGACTTGTCGCGCAACGACCTGCCATGCTCACCACCAGGATCGACGACGAGGTGCGTGTGGGGCGTCAGGACCTCACAGATGACGCTGTCGATGCTCTGTTGGCCCAGGTGGCCCTTGATCACATCGAGCGAGTCCGGCGTCCTGCCGACCTTTCGGGGGGTGAGCAGCAGCGTCTGGCGCTCGCTCGCGCGCTGGCCGTCGGACCCGAAGTGCTCCTGCTCGACGAGCCGACCAGCGCTCTTGACCGAAGAGCGGCAGAGTCAGTCGATGCTGTGGTTGGCGCGCTCGTTGAGGCGGGACTATCGGTCGTTCTGGTGAGCCACGACCTCGCGCGCGCGGCGGCGCTCACCGACGACGCCCTCGTCCTCGCCGATGGCCGACTGGTCGACCGCGGCGATCCAAGCAGTGTTACCTATCTCGGCGGAGGATGACGATGGAGTCGACCACAGCGAACATCCCGAGCTGGCTCGGTGTAGCGGCCTCGGCCACGCTCGTGCTGATTGCCATCGCTATCTCATGGCGGGAACGTCTCGGCCTGGGCCGCGAGGTGGGGATCGCTGCCGTGCGCGCTGTTCTGCAGCTGGCCGCAGTGGGAGCGCTCCTGCTCATCGTCTTCGACAAAGGTCGTCTTCCCGCCGCCTTCGGCTGGTTGGCAATCATGGTCGTCATAGCCGGCACGGTGGCCGGACGTCGCGCGTCCGGGATCCCACAGGCTAGGTCGCATGCCTGGTGGGGCATTGGCGTCGCCGTCGTCGCGACCATGGGAGTACTGCTTCTGCTCGGCGTCATCGAGACCACGCCTCGCGTCGTCATACCCGTCGGCGGCATGGTGGTGAGTACCGCGATGGTGACGGCCGGACTGGCCCTGCAGCGCACAGCAGAGGTCGTGGCCGACCAGCGGCTGCAGATCGAAGCGCGGCTCGCACTTGGCCTGTCTTCTCGCGAGGCCTTCTTGCAGCCGTACCGCACTGCGGTGCGTACGGCGCTCACTCCAGCGGTTGACACGACCAAGGTGGTGGGATTGATCTCGCTGCCAGGTGCGATGACCGGTCTCATCCTCGCCGGGGTCGACCCATGGGACGCCATTCGCTACCAGATTGTCGTCATGTACATGCTGCTGGGAGCGGCGTTCATGGCGGCGGTGCTGGCTGCCAGGCTCGCGCAGCGCTCGCTCTTCGACGACGCCGAACGACTGGTCCCCATGTGATCGCGAGCGATCTGACACGATGGCGCCGTGTCTGAACCGTCTGCGCCGAGCCCGACGCCGGGGGTCGGCAGTTGGCCCAGTCTTCCCGAGCCGCTCGCCGTTCCGGTTCCTGACAGCCACTGCCACCTAGACATCGCCTATGACGCCGACAAGCACGGACCGGGGCTAGCGGTTGACGACGCGCTTCGTCAGGCGGCAGCGGTCGGAGTGCCCCGTGTCGTACAGGTGGGGTACGACGTCGCGAGTTCTCGCTTTGGCGTCGAGGTGGCCAATCGGCACCCGCAAGTAGTGGCCGCAGTGGCCCTGCATCCGAACGAAGCGCCACGGCTGGCCGCGGGTGGTACCTGGGAGAGTGACTTCGCCGAGATCTGTGAACTCGCGGCAGATGTCCGAGTGCGTGCGATCGGCGAGACCGGCCTCGATTTCTTTCGAACCGGCCCAGACGGCCGCCACTCTCAAGAGGAGTCCTTTCGTCGACACCTCCGTCTTGCCAAGGACCTCGACAAGACGCTGGTGATCCACGACCGTGATGCGCACGATGACGTGGTCCGCGTGCTGCTTGACGAGGGTGCGCCCTCTCGGGTGGTGTTCCACTGCTTCTCTGGCGGGGCCGAGCTGGGTGCCAGCTGTGCTGAGCACGGGTGGTTCATGTCGTTCGCTGGCCCGGTCACGTTTAAGGCCAACCAGCACCTCCGAGACGTCTTGGCGACGGCGCCAGCTGACCTGATCTTGGTCGAGACCGACGCACCGTTCCTTGCGCCGCTGCCCCACCGAGGGCGACCCAACGCTTCCTATCTGATCCCGGTCACCCTGCGCGCGATGGCCGAGATCAGAAAGACCCCCGTTGGCGACCTCGCCGACACTGTGTCGAAGAACACGGAGCGGGCTTTCGGAGCATGGTGACGTCTTGGTTCTCGGCGTCAGCCCGGCAGATGGCTGAGTCTCAACCTTAGATTCACCCTTATGGCCGCCTGTGCTGTGGACGACGGTTGGCATTAGAGGGGCTGTCACCGCTAGCGTCGATCGGGTGTCCAGACGACTTGTCATGATTCTCGAGGGTGCCCTGGTGGTGGCCCTCGTGCTTGTCGTGTCTGGATTTACCCGCAGTGACGCGGTGGTCGAACTGACCGTCGACGGAAAGATCGACTCTGTCGAGACCAGAGGCGACACAGTCGGAGACCTGCTCGACGAGCAAGGTGTCGTCGTCAGCGAACGCGACCTGGTCGAACCTTCGGCAGACACCGCGCTCGTTTCGGGCGACACCGTCACAGTGCGGCACGCCCGTCAGGTGCAGGTCGTCATCGATGGCCAACCAACGCAGATCTGGACGACGGCGCTCACTGTCGAACGCGCGCTCGAGCAGTTCGGCGTCCGGGCGGCGAATGCCGAGCTGTCGGCGTCGCGGTCAGAGCGCGTCCCGCTGACGGGAGCCCGGATCGGCGTCAAACTTCCTGACCAAGTCACGATCCTTCATGATCAACGCCGCACCACCGTCGTTACCACAGCTGACACTGTCGCTGCGGTTCTGCGCGAGGCGCAGATCACTCTCGACGAAGACGACCTGCTCAACGTCGGCCGTTCCAAGGGCGTCGAGTCGGGGCTTCAGATCGTTGTCACTCGCGTTGCGCAGCGGGAGGTCAAGAAGGGGTTCGCGATCGACTACTCCGTCATCAGGCGGGCCGATTCCTCACGCTATGAGGGATACGAAAAGGTGATCCAGCGGGGCATCGACGGCCGCAGGGTCGTGATCACTCGGGTCACCCGACACGACGGCGTCCCAGTGCGAGAGCGAAAGATCGATCGTCGCGTGGTGAGCACACCCGTACGCCAAATCGTTGTCTACGGGACGAAGGTGCGCCCATACTCGGCACCGGCCACCGGAGCAGAGGGATTGAACTGGGGTGCACTTGCGGCGTGCGAGTCGGGGGGCAATCCACGGGCGGTCAATGCGGCTGGCTATTACGGCCTCTACCAGTTCGCGCTCTCCACCTGGTACTCCGTCGGTGGATCGGGGAACCCGATCGACGCAACCCCCGACGAACAGACCTATCGAGCCCAGGTGCTGTACCAACGGTCAGGGGCCGGGCAATGGCCGGTCTGCGGCCCCCTGCTCTTTAGCTGACGGCACACTGGACGCGTGAGCACACCCAAACCTGAGACGCAGTTGTTGGGAGCGGCGGCGGTTCGCGAACTCGCCCAGCACCTAGGTGTCCGCCCCACGAAGCGGTGGGGGCAGAACTTCGTCGTCGACGCGAACACCGTCCGCCGGATAGTGCGGGTCGCCGATGTCGACTCGGGCACTGTGGTCGTTGAGGTTGGCCCTGGTCTGGGCTCGCTGACCCTTGGCTTGCTTGAGACCGGTGCGCGCGTGGTGGCTGTCGAGATCGACCAGACGCTGGCTGAGGCACTGCCCTCGACCATCGCGAGGTACCTCCCTGCGTCTCAGTCGCGACTCACTGTCGTACGGGGTGACGCGATGCAGCTGGCCGAGCTGCCGACTGCCCCCGATGCCTTCGTGGCGAACCTTCCGTACAACGTCGCCGTGCCGGTTCTGTTGCACCTGCTCGCGAGTTTCCCCACGTTGTCGACGGGTCTGGTCATGGTGCAGCTAGAGGTTGCGCAGCGGCTTGCGGCTCCGCCCGGCAGCCGTACCTACGGCGTCCCCAGTGTGAAGGCCGCCTGGTACGCCGATGTCACCCAACAGGGTCGGGTGTCTCGGTCGGTGTTCTGGCCGGTGCCCAACGTCGACTCGGGGCTCGTGCAGTTTCGGCGCCGGGGGCAACCTGTCACGACGGCCACTCGGGATGAAGTCTTCGCCTGTGTCGATGCGGCCTTCGCACAGCGGCGCAAGAGTCTTCGGTCGGCGCTCGCCCGGTGGGCCGGGAGTGCCGATGCCGCCGAGGCGGCTCTGCGCTCGGCCGGGGTCGATCCCACCCTGCGCGGTGAGCGGCTCGACGTCACCCAGTTCGCTGCGATTGCCGAGCATCGTCGGGCTGCGGCCCTCTGATGGTTGCTGACAGACTGGCAGGACTAGGTCCGACTCGGAGTCGGAACGACCAGGCGGCGAGAGGATGTGACGGGTGAGTCCGGTCACGGTGCGAGTCCCCGCCAAGGTGAACCTCGAACTCGTCGTCGGGACTGAGCGGCCAGATGGGTATCACGACCTGGCCACGGTGTTCCAGGCTGTGTCGCTTTATGACGACGTCACCGCTCTCCCGGGCGATCACCTGACGGTCAGCGTCGAGGGTGAGGGGGTCGATGAAGTCCCCACCGACGATTCGAATCTGGCCGTCGTGGCTGCCCGGGTATTGGCTGAGCACCTCGGGATTGAGCCGCGCGCCCACCTGCATGTGCACAAGGCGATACCGGTTGCGGCGGGAATGGCCGGAGGCAGCGCCGATGCCGCAGGGGCACTCCTTGCTCTCGATCGGCTGTGGGAGGCCCGGCTCGAACGTGAGGAGCTGATCGAACTTGCTGCTCGAGTCGGTTCTGACGTGCCGTTCGCGCTTGTCGGGCACACGGCTCTCGGCCTGGGACGCGGTGAAAAGCTCACCCCGGTTCTGGCACGTGGTCACTTCCACTGGGTGTTTGCCTTTGCTGAGCAAGGTCTCGCAACCCCTGACGCCTACTCCGAGCTGGACCGCCTGCGGGCTGGATCGGTGCTGCCTGAGCCACGGGTGTCAGACGGTCTGATGAGTGCGCTCCGGATGGGCGAGGCGGAGGCGCTGGGGGCCGCGCTCGCCAATGACTTGCAACGTGCGGCGGTATCGCTGGTGCCCGATCTGGCGATGACGCTAGACGTCGGTGACGAATACGGAGCCCTTGGCGCCATCGTCTCCGGCTCGGGCCCGACCTGCGCCTTCTTGGCCCGCGACGCCGAGCAGGCGCTTGATCTTGCCGTTGCTCTTACCGCGTCCGGAACGTGTCGCACGGTCGCCTCGGCGGTAGGACCCGTCGCCGGAGCACGGGTCGTGGGTGCATGAACAGGGCAACGAGCGTTTCTTTGGAGTGGGGTCCGCAAGGGCTCCGTCTGCTGTCCGAGACGTGTGAGTGCGTCGTGATCGTCGATGTGTTGTCGTTCTCGACTTCTGTGGCAGTGGCCGTTGCCCGAGGGGCGGCTGTATGGCCGCACAGTGGGCACGAACGGGCCGAAGAGCTCGCGCGGGCAATCGGGGCAACGTTGGTGAGGGGACGCAACATGCGTGAGGGCCGTACGCTCTCGCCCGCGAGCCTGCTCCAGGTCGACGAAGGAGAGCGGCTGATCATGCCGTCCGACAACGGATCGGTGATTTCACATGCCGCCCTGATGTCGGGATTGACGGTGGTGGCCGGATCCATGCGCAATGCATCTGCGGTCGCCGAATGGCTGACGGGTCGGTTCTCGACGGTGGGTCTTGTCCCCGCTGGTGAGGAGTGGGCAGATGGCACGATGCGGGTCTGTTACGAAGACCTGATCGGCGCCGGAGCGATCGCGGCAGGTATTGCAGATCGCGTCGGCGACTCTGGACTGGATCCAGATGCCAGAGCCGCAGCAGCAGCATTCCGAACCCGGTCGTCGCTTGTCGAGGTGCCGTCTGGGCGTGACTTGGTGGAGCGTGGATTTGCTGACGACGTTCGGCTCGCCGAGGAGGTCAATGCCGACCTCGTGGTGCCAGTACTGCGCGATGGTCGCTACGTGGCGGCCGACTGATCGCGTCCGTTCGCAGCCGTCGGATGGTCGAACGGCGTCAAGATGCGGCGCAACAGAGTGGCGAGCAAATCGGCATCGGGAGTGTCGAGCTGGGCCAAGATGGAGCGCTCGTGGGCGAGCAGATCGATCAACGCTGCGTCAACCTTTCGGGAGCCCGCCTCGGTCAACTCCACCATGACACTCCGTCGATCGTCGAGTGAGGGATGTCTCTCGACAAGGCCGCGCGCCGCCAAGCGGTCGATGCGGTTGGTCATGGTGCCTGATGTCACCAGGGTCTGCTGCAACAACCGCCCGGGTGACAGTCGGTAGGGCTCACCGGCCCGACGAAGCGCGGCCAGCACGTCGAACTCCCAACCTTCGAGACCGTGCCGGCTAAAAGCCTGGCCTCTGGCCCGGTCAAGGTGACGAGCCAAGCGCGTCACCCGGCTGAGGACCTCAAGAGGCGCGACATCGAGATCTGGACGTTCCCTTCGCCAGGCTGCGACGAGGTCGTCGACCTCATCCCGACCGGTGGGTGCGGTGCTCTCGGGCGTCACGGGGTGGTGTCGACTCCGAACCAGTTGCTGACTCGGTCGTTCATGCACCGGTCGAATGCGCCGTCGGTGGCCGTCACCGAGCGGCAGTACTGCTCGGCCTTCTGGACCTCATCGATCAGGAACAGAAAGCCAGCTGTGAAAACGATGCCGACGATGAGGGCCAGGACGCTGACGATCGTGGCGGCCACCCCTAGGCCGAGGGGCCGACCCGACTTCTTCGCCGCGACCCAGGCGCCGATTCCGAGACCCAAAGTGACGAGAGCGGCGATGGCCCCCACGAACGGGATCCAGCTGATGAGCAGCGCGAGGATGGACGCGACGAGCGCGATGATGGCGAAAGCGCCTGGTCCTGGCTTGGGGGCTTGACCACCTGGGTATCCCGCTGCCGGGTACGTGGGTGCGGGGTAGCCGGCGGGCGGAGGAGGGGGATACGCGGGTTGGGGCGCCGCAGCCTGAGGCGGCTGAGGGGGTGGGAAACCGCCAGCCGGCGGCACAGCGTAGGGGTCTTGCGGCGTCGTATCGCTCATGCGCAGAACGCTAGTGCGTCCGTGGCGAGCCGGAAAGCAGCGACATCCTGCGGCGACCGATGCTCGCTAGTCATCTGCTGACAGCTTCGGCTTGGCCTCAAGACCCCGGAGGCCGTTCCAGCTGAGGTTGACCAGGTGGGCGGCGACATCGGTCTTCTTGGGCTTTCGAACGTCGACCCACCACTGACCGGTGAGGGCCACCATTCCGACCAGCATGTGGGAGTACATCGGCGCGAACTTGGCGTCGAAGCCACGCGCTTTGAACTCGCCTGCCAGCAGATGCTCGACCTGTCCGGCGATGTCGACGATCAGGCTGGCGAAGGTTCCCGTTGATGTGGCAACCGGTGAGTCACGTACCAGGATGCGGAAACCGTCGGTGTCCTTCTCGATGTAGGTCAGCAGGGCTAATGCGGCCTGTTCAAGCAGGCGACGCGGGTGATCCTCGGTCAGGGCGCCCTCGACCATGTTCAACAGCTTCTGCATCTCGCGGTCGACGATGACTGCGTAGATCCCCTCTTTGCCCCCGAAGTGTTCGTACACGACGGGCTTGGAGACGCCAGCCTTCGCTGCGATTTCTTCGACCGACGTGGCCTCAAACCCGCGTTCTGCGAAGAGCGAGCGCGCCACCTGAAGAAGTTGCTCACGACGAGCAGCGCTGGTCATGCGTGAGCGCCGCCGCTCCGGGGGCTGTTCGGTCACGACGAGCGGCGGGCGTCGATGCGGTCCTGCTTGGGCCAACGGACGTCAAATACCCAGCCGAGATACTCCATCCAAGCGATGAGTCGAGCGCTGATGTCGATCTGGCCCTTCTCGACGCCGTGCCGTGCGCATGTCGGGTCGGCATGACTGCGCTTCGCGAACATTCTGGGCGGCGGTATCGACACTCCCCTGTCGCGCTACC